>NZ_JBDJKU010000025.1:0-57036 GCF_039673015.1 Stenotrophomonas sp. TWI1409 | reverse complement strand
GTGCCAGATCGACGGAGCGGCTTCTGTAGAGTCGAGCCATGCTAGACTGGCCGTCCGGAGCAGAGCAGTCGAGCATGGCTCGACTCTACAAAAGCGCTCAAGTTCGGCGCCTACCACGCCGATACAGCAGCCATGTCCCATGACCTGCTCAACCGGATCGACCAGCGGACCCGACTGGCCGGCCACAATCGCCTGGCGCTGCTGCTGTTCCGCCTCGGCGGACGTCAGCTTTTTGGCGTCAATGTCTTCAAGGTGCAGGAAGTCCTGCGCCGCCCGGAGCTGTTCCAGGTGCCCGGACTGCCCAGCCAGTTCGCCGGCGTGGCCGACGTCCGTGGCCGCTCGGTGCCGGTGCTGGACCTGGGCCTGGCCATCGGCCACCCCGAGCGTGAGCCCGATGCGGACACCTCGCCCGGCTACCTGGTCGTCACCGAGTTCAACCGCTCGATCCAGGGCTTCCTGGTCAGCGGCGTGGAGCGCATCGTCAACATCGCGGTGGAAGACATCCACCCGCCTCCGGAACTGGGCGCCGAATCGAGCTATCTGACGGCGGTGACCCGCTTCCAGGGCGAGTTGATCCAGGTGATCGACGTTGAAAGCGTGCTGGCCGATATCGCCCAGGTACGCGGTGAAGCAGTACTCGACCCGGCGATGGCAATGCCCGCCGACGGCCCGCAACTGCAGGTGCTCGTGGTGGACGACTCTCGTGTAGCCCGCCAACAGATCCGCAGCGTGTTGGACCAGCTTGGGGTGGGTGCCACCCTGCTTTCCGACGGCAAGCAGGCGCTGGACCACCTGCTGCAGATCCAAGCCTCGGGCGAGAACCCCGCCGAGCGCTATGCCATGGTCATCTCGGACATCGAAATGCCGGCCATGGACGGCTATACGCTGACGACGGAAATCCGGCGCCACCCGGGCCTTGCCGGCCTGTATGTCCTGCTGCATACCTCGCTGTCGGGCGTATTCAACAATGCGATGGTCGAGCGCGTCGGTGCCAACGCCTTCGTCGCCAAGTATTCGCCGCACGAACTGGCCGACTTCGTGCTGGACCGCCTGCGCAAGGTCGCGATGGCGGCCTGAGGCCTCTGATCCGGTAGTGCCGGCCGCTGGCCGTCAACCACAGACAATCCGGGAAGCCGGCCAGCGACCGGCACTACCCTCTCGAATTTGGCACACCCCTTGCAGCTTCCCGGGCAACGTTCCTGTGGGAGTGCACCGTGCGCAACCTGATTACCGACTACCTGGGCGTCCACGCCCAGGCCATGCCGTTGCGCGAACAGCGGATGAAGCTGATCGCCAGCAACCTCGGCAATGCCGACACTCCCGGCTACAAGGCCCAGGATCTGGACTTCGATGCCGCCCTGCGCCATGCCCAGGGGCAGGATGCCAACGGCCTGATGACCACCACCAACGAGCAGCACTACGAGATCAGTAGTGGCCTGAATCCGTTCCAGATCGCGCGCGACGGCGTGCAGCCCAGCCTGGACGGCAACACCGTCGATCCCGATGCCGAGCGTGCCGCCTATGGCCGCGCCGCACTCGAATACCGCGCCTCGCTCAGCTTCGTCGAGAGCAAGGTGCGTTCCATGCTGACCGCGATCACGGGGCAATAAGCCATGAGCAACCTGCCGATCTTCGATATCGCCGGCTCCGCGCTGCAGGCGCAGTCGGTGCGCATGAGCACCATCGCCTCCAACCTCTCCAACGCCGACACCGTCGCCGGTTCCGCCGATGCCGTGTACAAGCCGCTGGAACCGATCTTCCAGGCAGTGACCAGCAAGAACGATCCGAACATCACGTCGGTGAAGGTCAAGGAGATCACCCAGAGCGAAGCCGCGCCGATCAAGCGCTATGAACCGGGCCACCCGCTGGCCGACGGCGATGGCTACATCTACCAGCCCGACGTGGATCCGGTGGCGCAGATGGTCAACCTGATCTCGACTTCGCGCAATTACCAGGCTGGCGTGGAGATGCTGACCACCGCCAAGGAACTGGCCCTGGCCACCTTGACCATGGGCCGCTGAGGCCCGCAGCACCGGATACCACCATGACCACCGCCGTCAACAACCAGACCAGCCAGGACGTCTACGCCGCGCTCGGCCTGAACGCCCCGAACAGCAACGCCACCAAGAAGAAGAACACGCTGGACCAGGCCGATTTCCTGCGCCTGATGACCGAGCAGCTGCAGCACCAGGATCCGCTGAAGCCGATGGACAACACGCAGATGGTTGCGCAGATGGCGCAGATGTCCACCGTGCAGGGCATCACCGATCTGAACAAGACGGTGAAGGGTTTCCAGGAATCGATGGCCAGCGACCAGGTGCTGCGCGGTGCCGCTCTGGTTGGCCACCAGGTACTGGTGCCGTCGGAAAAGCTGGTACTGGAAAAGGAAGGCAGCGTCGAAGGCACGGTGGCTGCGCCCTCGGCCGGCATCGTGACCGTCGACATCACCGATGCCAACGGCACCAAGGTCACCTCGCTGAGCGTAGAAGCCAAGGCCGCTGGCGAAACCGCGTTTCAGTGGGACGGCAAGGATGCCAACGGCAAGCGCATGGAACCGGGCAAGTACTCCATCGTCGCCAACCACGTCGACACCGCCGGCAAGAGCACCAAGCTGTCCACCTTCGTGCAGGCCCCGGTGGAGAGCGTGACCGTCGGCTCCGACGGCCTGTACCTGAATCTCAAGGGCCTGGGCACGGCCCCGATCGACTACGTGCTCCGCGTCAGCTGAGCCGCACATTCCGCATCTACCAGGAGCATCCCATGGGCTTCAACGTCTCCCTGTCCGGCATCAATGCCGCCAATACCGACCTGAGCGTCACCGCCAACAACGTCGCCAACGTCAATACCGCCGGCTTCAAGCAATCACGCGCCGAGTTCGCTGACCTGTTCGCCTCCACCAGCTACGGCCTGTCGAAGAACCAGACCGGCTCGGGCGTGCGCGTTTCCAACGTGGCCCAACAGTTCATCCAGGGCCACAACGAGCAGACCGGCCGCAGCCTGGACATGGCGATCTCCGGTGAGGGCTTCTTCACCATGAACATGAACGGCTCGCGCGTGTACTCGCGTGCCGGCAACTTCCAGACCGATTCCGCCGGCTATGTGATCAACCCACAGGGCGCACGCCTGCAGGTGTTCGCGCCGAACGCCGATGGCACCAACTTCGATGCAGGCCGCCTGGTGGACCTGCAGCTGCTGACTACCGACAGCGCGCCGAAGCAGACCAGCGAAGTGAAGGTCGGTTTCACCCTGCCCGCCAACGCCAAGCAACCGACGGTCACCAATTTCGATCCGACCGACTCCAACAGCTACAACCACTCCAGCGGCGGCATCACCGTGTACGACTCGCTGGGCGTGAGCCACATCCAGGTCTCGTACTTCGTGAAAGGTGCCAACCCCAACGAGTGGACCGTGCGCAACTACGTGGATGGCCAGCCGGCCGGCGCACCGACCCCGGTGACGTTCGACAACAGCGGCAAGCTGACCAATCCTGCCAACGGCAAGGTCAGCCTCGGTACTTTCACCCCGACCACCGGCGCGGGCCAGCTGAACATGACGCTGGATATCAGCGGCTCGACCCAGTACGGCGAGAAGTTCGCGCTACGCAACACCCAGCAGGACGGCTATGCCGCTGGCAAGCTCAACGAGATCACCGTATCGGAAACCGGCGTGGTCTATGCCCGCTACTCCAACGGCGACGACAAGCCCCTCGGCCAGGTCGCACTGACCACGTTCAACAACACGCAGGGTCTGGAGCAGAAGGGCAACAACCTGTGGGTGGAGACGTTCGAGTCGGGCACCCCGCGCACCGGCATGCCGGACACCTCCAACCTCGGCAAGATCCAGGCCGGCTCGCTGGAAGCGTCCACCGTCGACCTCACCGAGCAGCTGGTCAACATGATCACCGCGCAGCGCAACTTCCAGGCCAACGCGCAGATGATCACCACGCAGGACCAGATCACCCAGACCGTCATCAACATCCGTTGATGACCTGCTGACCCCGTCACGGAACTCCCCGCATGGATAAAGCCCTTTACGTGGCGATGACCGGTGCCCGCGCCTCCCTGCAGGCGCAGGGTACGCTCAGCCACAACCTCGCCAACTCCGACACCCCCGGCTTCAAGGAAGCGCTGGCCAACACCGAAGCCTTCCCGATCCGTGGCCCGGGCTTTGCCTCGCGGGTGGATGCGCTGCATGTCGACGCCGGATTCAACCGCGCGCCCGGTTCGCAGCACATCACCGGCAAACCGCTGGACCTGTCCCTGCAGACCGGCACCTGGCTGGCCGTGCAGTCCAGTGACGGCAGCGAGGCGTACACGCGCGGCGCGGCGTTGTCGGTGACGCCGAACGGCCAGCTGGTGACCTCCAGCGGCCGTCCGGTACTGGATGACAACAACAACCCGATCGCCATTCCGCCCTACCAGGCGATGGAGATCGGTGCCGACGGCACGCTCTCGATCATCCCGCAGGGCGAAGGTCCGCAGACCATGGCGCAGATCGGTCGCATCAAAGTGGTGCAGGCACCGGATGAACGCCTGGAGCGTGGCCTGGACGGCCTGTTCCGCAACACCGACCCGCTGCAGCCGTTCGCACCGGCACAGGGCACGGCCGTGCACAGCGGCCAGCTGGAAGGCAGCAACGTGGATGCCGCTGGCGCGCTGGTGCAGATGATCCAGCTGCAGCGCCAGTACGAAATGCAGGTGCAGGTGATCAAGCACGGCGACGAAAACGCGCGCAGCGCCAACAGCATGCTGCGCCTGGGCAGCTGACGGAATTCCGGCGCCGGTTGATGCCGGCGCTGGCACACCGCTTGCACACCCGCATACAAGGGCCGCACCACGCGGCCGGCTTCAGCAGACAGGACATCGAAGATGAACCAGGCATTGTGGATCGCGAAAACCGGACTGGATGCGCAGCAGATGCGCATGTCGGTGGTTTCCAACAACCTCGCCAACACCAACACCACCGGCTTCAAGCAGGACCGTGCCAGTTTTGAAGACCTGCTGTACCAGCAGGTACGGCAGCCCGGCGGCTCCTCGTCGGCGCAGACGCAGCTGCCCACCGGCCTGCAGCTGGGTACCGGCGTGCGCGTGGTCGCCACCGCCAAGAACTTTGAACAGGGTGGCCAGCAGCAGACCGGCCGCGCCCTGGACGTGATGGTCAATGGCCGCGGCTTCTTCGAAGTACAGATGCCTGATGGGAGCTCGGCCTACACCCGTGATGGCTCGTTCAAGATCAACCAGGACAGCGAGCTGGTCACCAACAGCGGCTACCCGGTGCAGCCGGGCATCCAGATTCCCGAAGGCGCGCAGTCGGTGACCATCGGCACCGATGGCACCATCAGCGTGAAGATGGCCGACGGCGCCGCCTCGGTGGAAGTCGGCGCACTGACCCTGACCGACTTCGTCAATCCCGCTGGCCTGCAGGCACGTGGCGAGAACCTGTTCCTGGAGACCACTGCGTCCGGCCCGGCACAGAACGGCAACCCCGGCCTCAACGGCCTCGGCACTGTGGTGCAGGGCGCGCTGGAAGGCAGCAACGTCAACGTGGTGGAGGAGCTGGTGTCGATGATCGAAACCCAGCGCGCCTACGAGATGAACGCCAAGGCGATCTCCACCACCGACTCGATGCTCGGTTATCTCAACAACAAGCTCTGACCGGCCAAATCGGGAAACCGCCATGTCGCCCATTTCCAACTTCGCCCGCACTGCTCTCGCCTGCGCCGTGGCCGCCCTGCTCGGTGGCTGCGTGATCGCGGGCGACGTGCGCCCCTACCCGACGATGGCACCGATCCAGCCGATCATGCCGCCGCAGGCACAGCCGACCGCCGGCGCGATCTACGCTGCCGGCCCGACCCTGCAGCTGTATTCGGACCGGCGCGCGCGCGATGTTGGCGACCTGTTGACCATCACCCTGCTGGAAAACACCACCGCGCAGACCAGCGCCAACACGGCCACCAACAAGGAATCGAACCTGAGCCTGGGAACGCCGTCCATTCTCGGCGCTCCGGTCACCCTCGGCGGCAAGGACATCCTGAGTGCCACAGCCAAGGGCGCGCGTGACTTCACCGGCAAGGGCAACAGCGCGCAGAGCAACCGCCTGCAGGGCAGCGTCACCGTCACCGTGGTCCAACGCCTGCCCAACGGCAACCTGGTGGTGCAGGGGCAGAAGAACCTGCGGCTCAACCAGGGCGATGAACTGGTACAGGTGCAGGGCATCGTGCGCCCGGGCGACATCAGCCAGGACAACACCATTCCGTCCAGCCGCGTGGCCGAGGCCCGCATCGTCTACGGCGGCCGCGGTCCCGTCGCGCAGTCCAACGCGATGGGCTGGCTGAGCCGCTTCTTCAACTCCGGCCTGACGCCGTTCTGAGTATGGCCATGAAACTCTTCTCCTCTTCTTCCTGGCAGCGACGCATGGCGTCGTTCGTCGCGCTGATGCTGCTGGTCGTGGCTGCCCCTGCCAGCGCCGAGCGCATCAAGGACCTGGCCCAGGTCGGCGGCGTGCGCGGCAATGCGCTGGTGGGTTATGGCCTGGTGGTCGGCCTGGATGGCAGCGGCGACCGCACCAGCCAGGCACCCTTCACCGTGCAGAGCCTGAAGAACCTGCTCGGCGAACTGGGCGTCAACGTGCCGCCGAACGTCAACCCGCAGCTGAAGAACGTGGCCGCCGTGGCGATCCACGCCGAACTGCCGCCGTTCGCCAAGCCGGGCCAGCCGATCGACATCACCGTGTCCTCGATCGGCAACGCGGTCTCGCTGCGTGGCGGTTCGCTGCTGATGGCGCCGCTGCGCGGTGCTGACGGCCAGATCTATGCCATCGCACAGGGCAACCTGATCGTCGGCGGCTTTGGTGCGCAGGGCAAGGATGGTTCCCGTGTCTCGGTGAACGTGCCCAGCGTCGGCCGCATTCCCAACGGTGCCACCGTTGAACGCGCCCTGCCCGACCCGCTGGCCAACGGCGGCGACATCACCCTGAACCTGCACAACAACGACTTCACCACGGTCTCGCGCATGGTTGCCGCGCTCAACAACGCCTTCGGCGAAGGTGCGGCGCGTGCGGTCGATGGCGTGACCGTGGCGGTCACCGCGCCGACCGACCCAGGCGCGCGCATCGGCCTGCTGGCACGCATCGAGAACCTGGAACTGACCCCCGGCAGCGCCCCGGCCAAGGTGGTGGTCAATTCGCGTACCGGCACCGTGGTCATCGGCCAGCAGGTGCGCGTGGGACCGGCGGCGATCTCGCATGGTTCGCTGACCGTGACCATCCAGGAAAACACCAACGTCAGCCAGCCCAATGCGCTGTCCGGCGGCCGCACCGTGGCCAGCCCGCAGTCGACCATCACCGCCACCAACGACGGCAGCCGCATGTTCAAGTTCAGCGGCGGCACCACCCTGGACGAGATCGTGCACGCGGTGAACGCCGTGGGCGCGGCACCGGGCGATCTCATCGCGATCCTGGAAGCCCTGAAGCAGGCCGGCGCACTGAGTGCCGAGCTCGAGGTGATCTGATATGCGTATCACTCCCGCATTCGATCTGCACCCGGCGCAACAGAACGATCCGGCCAAGATCGACAAGGTCGCGCGCCAGCTGGAAGGCCAGTTCGCGCAGATGCTGGTCAAGAGCATGCGTGACGCCAGCTTCGGCGATTCGCTGTTCCCCGGCGAAAACAAGATGTTCCGCGAGATGTACGACCAGAAGATTGCCGAGGCGATGACCCGCGGCAAGGGCCTGGGCCTGTCGGGCATGATCAGCCGGCAGCTGTCCGGCCAGGCCGCCGACGGCCCGGCGCTGGATACCCGCGTGGACCCGGCCAAGGCCAGTCGTGCCTACCAGCTCAATGCACCGGCCAAGCCGGCACCGTCGCTGCCGCTGGAAGACGGCAGTCAGGCCGTGCGCCTGCTGCAGCAGATGGCCGCCGGTGCACAGCACGGTGCGCAGGCGGCAGTCGCACCGATGGAACAGGCCCTGGACCTGATCGCCGGCCGCGAGAGCAGCAGCATGCACCGCTCGTTGGGCACCGAGGATCCGTACATCGGCAGCCTGCAGGGCGAGGACTGGGCCGCCAACAGCGACCAGTGGTCGGCCACCGCCAGCAACCGCGGCACCGCGATCAGTCCGGCCGATGCGATGGCTACCCGCACCGCCGTCGCCCAGCTGGGCGAGCACACCCCGGAAGGCTTCGTTGCCAGCATCTGGCAGCACGCGCAGAGCGCGGCCAGGGAACTGGGCGTGGATGCCCGCGCCCTGGTCGCCCAGGCGGCGCTGGAAACCGGCTGGGGCAAGCGCCACATCAAGCATGCCGACGGTAGCACTTCGCACAACCTGTTCGGCATCAAGGCCAATGGCTGGAACGGCCAGCGCGCCGTGGCCGGCACCCACGAATATGTCGATGGCGTGCGCCGCAACGAGACCGCCAGCTTCCGCGCCTACAGTTCGCCGGCCGAGAGCTTCGCCGACTATGTGCGCCTGCTGAAGACCAGCCCGCGTTACCAGCAGGCCCTGCAGGCCGGCACCGACGTGCAGGGCTTCGCCCGCGGCCTGCAGCGCGCCGGCTATGCCACCGATCCGCGTTACGCGGCCAAGATCGCCGCGATCGCCGGCGGCCCGACCATCGAGCGCGCCGTCAGTGCCGTGGCCGATGCCGGCTCGCGCCTTGGCCAGACCTTCGCCAGCACCGCAACCGCGGCGCTGGGTATCACTCGTCGTTGAGGAACCCCATGTCCAGCGTACTTTCCACCGGTACCGGTGCCCTGCTCGCCTTCCAGCGTGCGTTGGCGACCACCAGCCACAACGTGGCCAACCTCAATACCCCGGGCTACAGCCGGCAGAAGGTCAACTTCGCCACCGCTGATCCGCAGAACTACGGCTACGGCACGGTCGGCAACGGCACCCGCATCACCGACATCCGCCGCACCGCCGACCAGCTGGCGATCTCACGCCTGCTCGACAGCAGCGGCGAGCTGGCACGCCTGAAGCAGCTTTCGAGCATGGCCGACCGCGTCAACGCGCTGGTCTCTGATCCTGCCACCAACGTCTCCGGCGTCTGGTCCAACTTCTTCGATTCGGTCAGCGGCCTGTCTTCCAATGCCTCCGGCACGGCCGACCGCCAGAACATGCTCGATGGCGGCAAGGCCCTGGCCAACCGCTTCGTGCAGCTCAACACCCATCTGAACAACCTCAACAGCGAGGTCAACAACGGTCTGCTGGCCGGTGCCACCGAGATCAACCGGCTCGCGCAGGAAATCGCGCAGATCAACGGCGCCATCGGCACCAACATCGCCACGGCCGCACCCGACCTGCTCGATCGTCGTGACCAGCTGATCACCCAGCTGATCGGCTACACCGGTGGCACGGCGGTGATCCAGGACGGCGGCATCATGAATGTCTACACCGCCGGCGGCAATGCCCTGGTGGTAGGCACCACGGCGACCAAGGTCACCACCGTGGCCGACCCGTACCAGCCCGAACGCCTGCAGCTGGCCCTGGAAACCCAGGGCAACACCATCCGCCTCGACCCGAAGGCCGTCGGTGGCCAGATCGGTGGCCTGATGGAGTTCCGCGACACCGTGCTGACCCCGGCCCAGGCCGAGCTGGGCAAGCTGGCCGTGGGCCTGGCCGAGACCTTCAACCAGGCCCACCACCAGGGTGTTGACCTGTACGGCAAGATGGGCGGCGACTTCTTCAACATCGGCAACCCCCGCGTCACCGCCAACAACAGCAATACCGGCACGGCCAGCCTCAGCGCGACATATGGCGACCTGGGCAAGCTGGACGCGCAGAACGTTGTGCTGCAGTTCGATGGCACCAACTGGAAGGCCAGCCGGGCTGACACCGGCGCCAGCGTGCCGCTGACCGGTTCGGGCACCGCTGCCGACCCGTTGATGATCAACGGCGTCAAGCTGGTGGTCGGCGGCACGCCGTCGGCCAATGACCGCTTCCTGCTGCAGACCACCGCAGGCGTGGCCGGCAGCATGGAGATGGCCATCACCGATCCGTCGCGTATTGCCGCCGCGGCTGCGGTCAAAGGCGCGGCCGCGACGTCCAACACCGGTACCGGCAAGTTGAGCGGCGTGACCGTGACCGATGCGAGCAACGCCAACCTGCGCAATCCGGCGGCCATCGTGTTCACCTCGGCCACCACCTACACCATCGATGGTGGCCCGCCGCAGACCTACACCCCCGGCCAGACCATCAGCGCCAACGGCTGGAGCTTCGTGCTGGACGGCGCGCCGAAGGTCGGCGATACCTTCAACATCACCCCGACGCCGGCCGGCTCCTCGGACAACAGCAATGCCGCCAAGTTGGCCAAGGTCGAGAGCGCCAAGGCGTTCAACGCCGGCACGGTGACGCTCAACGGCGCGCTGGGCGGCCTCACCACCCAGGTCGGTGCTGCGGCCCGTTCTGCCGAGTACTCGCTGGACGCCCAGCTGGTGATCAACGACAAGGCGCAGGAAGCGCGCGATGAAGTGTCCGGCGTCAACCTGGACGAGGAGGCCGCCGACATGCTGCGTCTGCAACAGGCCTACCAGGCGGCCTCGCAGCTGATCTCCACCGCCGACAGCATGTTCCAGACCATCCTGGGAGCCGTCCGCCGATGAGCAGCCGCATCTCCACCAGCATGATGTACAACCAGTCGGTGTCGCTGATGATGGCCAAGCAGGCCAAGCTCAGCCACCTGGAGCAGCAGATCGCCACCGGCAGCAAGATCGTCACCGCAAAGGACGATCCGGTCGGCGCAGGCGCAGCGGTCGGACTGGACCGCAGCCTGGCCGCACTGGACCGCATGAAACTCAACGCCGGCAACGTGCAGAACCGGCTGGGCGTGCAGGAAAATACCCTGGCACAGGTCAACGACCTGATGGGGCGGGTCAACGACCTGACCATCCAGGCCAGCAACCCCGCGTTGAGCGCGGCCGACAAGAAGACGCTGATCACCGAGCTGAACCAGATCCGCGACGGCCTGCTGTCGCTGGCCAACGCCGAGGACGGCACGGGCCGCTATGTGTTCGGCGGCACCAACGATGGTGACCCGCCGTTCGCCAAGATCAACGGCAAGGTGGTCTACCGCGGTGACCAGACCCAGCGCCAGATCGAGGTCGGCCCCGATACCTACGTCCGCGATGCCCTGCCCGGCAGCGAGATCTTCATGCGCATCCCCACCGGCGACGGCTTCGTCGATGGCGGTGCCGCAACAGGCAATACCGGCAACGGCGTGCTGACCAACATCACCCGCGATGGCACCGACAGCTGGAACGGGCAGTCATTCAGCATCCGCTTCACCGCCGCCGACCAGTACCAGGTGCTCGATGGCGCCGGCAACGTGACCAGCACCGGTACCTACAAGGCCGGCGACAATGTGGAAGTGAACGGCGTGCGCCTGCAGATCACCGGTGCGCCGGCAGCAGGCGACAGCTTCAACGTGAAGCCAGCGAGCAGCCGCGACATCTTCGACACCATGGACAAGCTGATCACCGCGCTGGATGCCGACACCGGTACCACCGCGAAGATGAGCGCACAGCAGAACGAACTGCAGAGCGCATTGCGCGACGTGGCGCGGGCGTCGGAGCGGATGATCGACTCGCGTGCAGCCGGCGGTGCGCAGCTGAAGGCACTGGACAATGCCGCCGACATGCGTGAAGCCAACAGTGTGACCCTGAAGACCACGCTGTCGCAGATGCGCGACCTGGACTACGCCGATGCGCTGAGCCAGTACCAGTTGCAGAGCACCGCACTGCAGGCGGCACAAACGATCTTCTCGCAGATGCAGTCGATGTCGTTGTTCAACAAGATCGGCTGACAGCTCTCTCACCTCAGCACTGAAAGGCCGCGATGCCCTGCATCGCGGCCTTTTTCGTTTCTGGGGCCCGTTGCCGCCGGGCGCGCCGACCCACCTTCCGCGGATTTTCCGTGATTACCCATCAAGCCCGGCCGGAGCCCGCCGATACCTTCATCAGCGCTGGTTGGGCATGCCCGACCGCCCCCTCCGGGGTCGCCTTCACGCCCCTCCAGGGCTGGAAAACCCCGGAAAAACAGCCTCCGGCAACGAATTACGGCTTCAGCGGAATTCACGGCTAAAGGTTGTTGACAAAGCGCCGTTATTCATTTGGCAACAACGAAGCACACAGCCACACAAAAAAACAGGCGGCGCTTCGTTTCATTCACCAACGGGTTCCATATAAGAGGAGACGACCCCATGGCACAGGTAATCAACACCAATACGATGTCGCTCAACGCTCAGCGCAACCTGAGCACCAGCGGCAACTCGCTGGCCACCACCATCCAGCGCCTCTCGTCCGGCCTGCGCATCAACAGCGCGAAGGACGACGCCGCCGGCCTGGCGATCTCGGAGCGCTTCAGCACCCAGATCCGCGGCCTGGACGTGGCCATCCGCAATGCCAACGACGGCATCTCGCTGGCCCAGGTCGCCGAAGGCTCGCTGAGCGAAGTCGGCAACAACCTGCAGCGCATCCGCGAACTGGCCGTGCAGGCCTCCAACGCTACCAACTCCAGCAGCGACCGCAAGGCCCTGCAGGCCGAAGTGACCCAGCTCGTCAGCGAAATCGACCGCGTCGCCAAGCAGAGCGACTTCAACGGCACCAAGCTGCTGGACGGCTCGTTCACCAGCCAGCTGTTCCAGGTCGGTGCCAATGCCGGCCAGGCCATTGCGATCAACAGCGTGGTGGATGCAAAGGCTGAATCGCTGGGTGCCACTACCTTCGTCGATGCCGGCAAGATCACCCTGGACAACACAGCAGTCGATGGCGCAGCCGGTAAGATCGTCGGGGTCAAGGTCGGTGCGATCAACGTCGGTGATGTCTCCTTCGACTACACCGCCCCGGGCGCCGCAACCGGCCCGGAGCTGGCTGCGATCCAGAAGTCCAACCAGGACAACGCTACCAAGGCACTGGCAGCAGCCCTGAACGGCAAGATCGGCGAGACCGGCCTGCATGCCGCAGTGTCCGCGACCGCCGGTGAGATCACCCTGACCTCGGTCAAGGACGAAAACACGCTGGCCAGCGTGACCGTCCAGGCAGGCGCTACCCCGGCCAACCTGAACACCCCGGCCGCCGGCACCACGGCCGCACATGTCGCAGACATCAAGATCGACTCGGTTGCCGGCGCCCAGCAGGCGCTGGAAATCGTCGACAAGGCCTTGGAATCGGTCAACAGCGTCCGCGCCGACCTCGGCGCGATCCAGAACCGCTTCACTTCGGTGGTGGCCAACCTGCAGACCTCCTCGGAGAACCTGTCAGCCTCGCGCAGCCGCATCCGCGATACCGACTTCGCCAAGGAAACCGCTGAGCTGACCCGCACCCAGATCCTGCAGCAGGCCGGTACGGCCATGCTGGCCCAGGCCAACCAGGTACCGCAGAACGTGCTCAGCCTGTTGCAGCGCTGACATGAGCCGCCCCCGGGGCACGTCGGGGGCGTCTAACCCAACTCACGTGCAACCGCTCAAGGACCTCTCCTCATGGCACAAGTCATCAACACCAACACGATGTCGTTGAATGCTCAGCGTAACCTGAGCACCAGCGGCAGCTCGCTGGCCACTACCATCCAGCGCCTGTCCTCCGGTTCGCGCATCAACAGCGCCAAGGACGACGCCGCCGGCCTGGCGATCTCGGAGCGCTTCGGCACCCAGATCCGCGGCATCGACGTCGCCATCCGCAACGCCAACGATGGCATTTCGCTTGCACAGACCGCCGAAGGCTCGCTATCAGAAATCGGCAACAATCTGCAGCGTATCCGTGAGCTGTCGGTGCAGTCGGCCAACGCTACCAACTCCAGCAGCGACCGCAAGGCTCTGCAGGCAGAGGTGACCCAGCTGGTAAGCGAAATCGACCGCGTCGCCAAGCAGAGCGACTTCAATGGCACCAAGCTGCTGGACGGCTCTTTCTCCAGTCAGCTGTTCCAGGTCGGCGCAAACTCGGGCCAGGCGATTGCTATCGATAAGATCGTCGACGCAAAGACGGATTCGCTGGGCAACGCAACGTTCGGCTCCGACGGCTCGCTGGCCATCGGTGCCGCTCAGGATGTGACCACCGGCAAGATCTCCGGGCTGAAAATTGGCGGTCTCGACTTGGGTGACATCACCTTCGACCAGGGCACCGGTGCCGACGCAGCCGCAATCCGTGTTGGAACCGTGCAGAACGCTGTCAAGGCGATCACCACAGCGATCAATTCCAAGCTGGGTGAGACCGGTGTGCTCGCTTCGCAGGCCGTCGACGCCGCTGGTGCCCCCGTGGCAGGCACCGTCACCCTGACCACAGTCAAGAGCGATCTGGATGCAGCGGGTCTGGCCAAGACTGTCGTCTCCGGCAACGGGGCCAACATCACTGCCGTCCAGATTGGAGCGGACGCTACCAAGGACACCGTCTCCACGCTGTCGTCGTTGGACATCGGCACCGTTGCAGGCGCCCAGCGCGCGATGAGCGTCGTCGACAAGGCGCTGGAATCGATCAATAGCAGCCGCGCCGACCTGGGTGCCATCCAGAACCGCTTCACCTCGGTCGTTGCCAACCTGCAGACCTCGACGGAAAACCTGTCGGCCTCGCGTAGCCGCATCAAGGATACCGATTTCGCCAAGGAAACCGCCGAACTGACCCGCACCCAGATCCTGCAGCAGGCCGGTACGGCCATGCTGGCCCAGGCCAACCAGGTGCCGCAGGGCGTGCTCAGCCTGCTGCGCTGATCCGCATCCTGATCGTCTTCCGGGCACCGGTTGATACGGTGCCCGGCTACTGAACCACGCATCACCTCCGCCAAAGGAAAAGTACCATGGCACAAGTCATCAACACCAACACGATGTCGTTGAATGCTCAGCGCAACCTGAGCACCAGCGGCAGCTCGCTGGCCACCACCATCCAGCGCCTGTCCTCCGGTTCGCGCATCAACAGCGCCAAGGACGACGCCGCCGGCCTGGCGATCTCGGAGCGCTTCGGCACCCAGATCCGCGGCATCGACGTCGCCATCCGCAACGCCAACGATGGCATTTCGCTTGCACAGACCGCCGAGGGCTCGCTTTCGGAAATCGGCAATAACTTGCAGCGTGTCCGCGAACTGGCCGTGCAGGCAACGAACGCTACGAACTCTGACAGTGATCGTAAAGCGCTTCAGGCCGAAGTGTCACAGCTGGTCAGCGAGATCGATCGCGTTGCCAAGCAGTCGGACTTCAACGGCACCAAGCTGCTGGATGGTTCATTCTCGAGCCAGCTTTTCCAGGTGGGCGCCAACGCAGGCCAGGCAATTGCCATTGATCAGATCGTCGACGCGAAGACCTCGAGCTTGGGCCGGGCTGCATTTGCGGCTGACATCGCTGGTGCAGACGTAGCTGGTGCCGCCGCTGGCGCTGAGGTGGGTGGATTCAAGGTCAACGGCGTCACCGTCGACAAAGTGAAGTTCACGAATGCAGCGACCGATAAGGAGGTCGCAACATCTTTGGTCGCAGCCATCAATGCCAAGACCGGTGAGACTGGAGCGGTCGCAAAGGTAATCGAAACTGCGGGCGCGGCTGCTGGCGATCCGTCCACCTTCTCGATCACACTGAGCTCGATCAAGGCCGACTCCACTCTAGCGGTAGAAGCTTCAGCCACTGCGGGCTTCACTGCGACCTCGAACACCGCTACTGCCGCCGGCGCGACCGTCAACGTCGCTCAAGATCTCTCCGTAACATCTTTCAAGGATGCCTCACGGGCGATTGAGATTGTCGACAAGGCGTTGGGTTCGATCAACAACACCCGTGCTGACCTCGGCGCGATCCAGAACCGCTTCACTTCGGTCGTCGCCAACCTGCAGACCTCGACGGAAAACCTGTCGGCCTCGCGTAGCCGCATCAAGGATACCGATTTCGCCAAGGAAACCGCCGAGCTGACCCGCACCCAGATCCTGCAGCAGGCCGGTACGGCCATGCTGGCCCAGGCCAACCAGGTGCCGCAGGGCGTGCTCAGCCTGCTGCGCTGATCCACGGCAAGAAGGTGCTGCTACCGTCGGGTCAAACCGACGGTAGCAGCAACCCGGAAGTCACGATGCACGAAGGCGCGGGCCATGCCCGGCCCGGGAGTACTCCCGAACCGGCTTGGCATCGCCCGCTCCTGCGGACCTCTCTTTCAGCGCTGTACCTTTGACTGTACGTACCGGGCGGCTTCGTCTCCCCCCGATTGTCAGTAGCCTGTGCCCTCCCCTGCATTGGGGGAGGGTTTTTTGCAGACTCCCGGCAGCCCGCGGTGAATCTCCCCGCACCCTGCCCCAACCCTCCTGCAACCTGCGTGCCAGAACCTGCGCCTGAGCATTGGCACGGCGCATGCATCAACGAAGTCCTCAAGACCCAGCGGCGCAGGCCGCTATTTTCGTTGACGACGGGCCAGCGCCTAGCGGCCAGGCCCGATACCAGGAGAATCACATGGCAAGCTTTGGATACGGTGGCATCGGCTCGGGCCTGAACATTTCAGACATCGTCAGCCAGCTGGTGGCGGCCGACCGCAAGCCCGCCGACAACGCGCTGAACCTGCAGCAGTCCAAGGCCAAGATGCAGCTGTCGTCGATCGGCACCGTCACCTCGGCCTTTGACAAGCTGAAGACTGCATTGACCGCGCTGAAGGCCACCACAGCCTTCGACACGCGCACAGTAACCGCCACCGGCAAGGCCGGCCCCAACAATGCCGATGACGTGCTGTCGGCGTCGGTAGCGCTGTACGACCAGGGTTTGACCAAGGCCGCCGCCGCCAATGGCACGCACCAGGTGGAGGTGAAATCCCTCGCCACGGCACACAAGCTGATTGCCAGCACCTCGGTGCCCAAGACCGACACCTTCGGCGCCGGAACCTTGACGCTGACCGTTGGCGTGGGCGACAAGGCAAAGACGATGAAGGTCGAGGTGGAGGCCGGCGACACGCTCACCACCGTGCGCAACAAAATCGATGCCGCAGGCCGCAAGGAAGGCGTGCAGGCGACCCTGATCGCTTCGGGCGATAGCCAGTACCTGTCGATCGCCCAGGAGAAAACCGGCGCCGCCAACGCGATCAAGCTGGAATATGGCGGCAGCGACCCGAAGCTGAGCGCACTGATTGGCAGCCTTCAGGAGAACACCGCGGCAGCCGATGCCGAGCTGACCATCGATGGCGTCACGGTGATCAGCGACAGCAACACCGTGACCGACGCCGTACCGGGCCTGACCCTGAACCTCAAGGTCAAGGGCAAGAGCACGGTCGTGATCAGTACCGACACCACTGCAGCCACCAAGGTGATGCAGGACTTCGTCAAGGCGTACAACGATGCGATCGCCGCCATCAATACCGAGACCAAGTACGACGCCAAGACCAAGGAAGCGGCGACGCTGACGGGCGATGCGCAGATGCGCGGCGCATCCAGTCAGCTGCGTTCGATGATGGGCGCTGTACTGAAGGATCTGTCCGCGGATGGATTGGATCCGAAGAAGCTCGGCCTGCAGACCCGTGGCTATCCCAATGCCGACGGCAGCCTGGTGCTGGACGCGACCAAATTCGCAGCGGCGCTTGCCAGCCAGCCGGAGAAGATCCGCTCGGCGATCACCGGTGATACCGGCGGCGCCGGCAAGCTCTACACGATGGTAGACGGTTACGTCAGTACGACCACGGGCAAGGAAGGCGCCTTCGTCGCCCGTACCAAGGGCCTGAACACCACGTTGGACAACATCGACAAGCGACGCAAGGACCTGGACGTCCGCATGAAAAACGTCGAGGAACGCTACAAGAAGCAGTTCCTGGCGCTGGACAGCCTGATGGGCAAACTGCAGCAGAGCAACACCGCATTGCAGCAACAGCTGGCACAGCTGAACCGCTAAAGGACTGCGTGCAACGCTCAAGTTTGGCGTGTAACGCACCGATAACGGACGCAACAGCAATCAACGCCGCACCGCCGGCAGCGGTCCCCACGACCGCCCGGCGGCACCCCGCGCAAGGAGAATCACGAATGTACGGTTCCAGCCGTCAATATGCCGAGCAGTACCGCCAGGTGGGAGTGACCAGTGCGGTTGCCGATGCCGATCCGCACAAACTCGTGGCGATGCTGCTGGCCGGCGCGCTGGAGCGCGTGCGGCGGGCCCTGGCCAGCCTCGAGCGTGGCGACCAGGCCGGCAAGGGCAAGGCGATCGGCGAGGTCTGTGCAATCGTCGGCCACCTCAACGGCTCGCTGGACCATGAAGCCGGCGGCGAGATCGCCGGAAATCTGTCGGCGCTGTATGACTATGTGCTGCAGCGCCTGACCGAGGCCAACCTGCACAACGACCGCGCCGCGCTGGATGAGTCGCTGCAGTTGCTGGGCGAGATCGACAGCGCCTGGAATGCAATTCCTCAGGAACAGCGCCGCCCGGCCGCGGTGGCGCCATGAGCCTGCACGAACTGCACGCCCAGCTGGACGCCTTCGAGAAGGCCCTGGGCGAAGAGTCCCTCGACCAGGCCGACAGCTTGCTCGACGGTCATGACAGCACCCTGCATGCCCTGCTCAGCCAGCCGCTGACCGCCGCCGACCACGCACCGCTGACCGCGCTGTTCGAACGCCAGCAGAATCTGCTCGGCCTGCTCCGCCAGCGTCGTGATGCAGTGGCTGCACTGATGAACGATGGCCAGCGCTCCCTTCGCGCGGCGCATGCCTACCTGCAGGCAGAATCACTCGCATGACCCAACTGCCGACCACGTCGCTGCACCACCCCGCCGAAAGCGAGCTGTTCGACGAAACGCTCAGCTGCGAGCTGGCCTTGCCGGCCGAGTTCCAGGCAGGCAGCGCCGCCGGTCGCACCAGCAGTGCCGAAGGTCTTCTGCGCAGCCTGGCCCTGGTCGAGGACAGCCGCGTTGACGAGCACGACGACCGCAATGAGTCCAGCCTGCAGTTGCAGCGGCTGGAAGCCAAGCTGGATCTGGCGATGGTGCTGCTCGGCCGTCTGGTACGCCAACAGGGCCAGGAACTGACGCTGCGCCCTGTGCGCTGGTCACGCCGCGGCATACGCCTGCAGCTGGGGCCGCGCAGCGGCGCCAGCCCCGGCCAGGCCGGCCTGGTGCGTCTGCAGCCCAGCGACTGGCTGCCTGACCATATCGACCTTCCCGTGGAAGTGATCGCCGAAGCGGCGGACGGTGGCGGTGGTCATTACCTGTGGCTGCGTTTCCAGCGTCTTGGCGATGGCCTGGAGATGGCAATGGAGCGGCATCTGTTCCGCCTGCATCGCCGCCAGGTGGCCGAAGCACGCCGCGCCCGCTGAAACCTGCCACCATGACGCCGGATGGGCAACCCTTGGCGCGCCCGTTCAGCTAAGTTAAGGTGGACTCCCCTCACGGACCTCCAACGTGCCTGTGCGAGTTCTCATCGTCGACGATCACACCCTGGTCCGCGCCGGCCTGGCGCGGCTGCTGCAGGGGTTTGCCGACGTGCAGCTCGTCGCCGAGGCCAGCAATGCCGAGCAGGCACTGCAGCTGGCCCTGCAGCACGCCCCGGACGTGATCCTGATGGACCTGTCACTGCCCGGCCGCACCGGCCTGGAAGCCCTCAGCGACATCCGCCTGCGCGCCCCCGGCACGCGGGTGGTGATGATGACCATGCACGACGACGCCGCCCACGTGCGCGATGCACTCGATCGCGGTGCGGTCGGGTTCCTGGTCAAGGATGCCGCACCGCAGGAGCTTGAACTGGCGCTGCGTGCCGCGCACGCCGGCCAGGTGTTCCTGAGCCCGCAGATCTCCGCCAAGATGCTGGCACCGATGCTCGGCCGCGAAAAACCCACCGGCATCGCCGCACTGTCGCCGCGCCAGCGCGAGATTCTGCGCCGCATCGGCAAGGGTGAGAGCAACAAGGAAATCGCCGCCGACCTCGGCATCAGCGTCAAGACGGTGGAAACCCACCGCGCACGCATGATGGAGTCGCTGGGCTGTCGCCGCGCCAACGATCTGCTGCTGCTGGCCGCGCGCCACCAGCACGAGCTGGAGTGATCCTCTGCGAAGGAGGCCAGATCCGCACTGACGACGAATTCCCGTCACCCCGACACGCCCTGACAGGAATCCGTACACGGCGCAGCCCGATCAATCCGGGACCCACACCGGAAATCAGCAACTTAGCGGCGATCATCGTCAACATTCCGCGACAATGTAGGGAATACCCCTACACCCTGTCAGGACATTCACGAAGCCCCTCAGGAACCCCCTGATTCCGCCCCCGCCGGATCAAAAGCAAGATGCGTTCCACAAGGCGCCGGGGAGCGGTGCCGGGGAACCACGATGAAGGCTGCACTCTCGGCCCAGCTGGGCCAACAACTTCACCTCACCCCGCAGTTGCTGCAGTCGATCCGGCTGCTGCAGCTTGATGGCCTGCACCTGGAACAGGAAATCCAGCGCCTGCTGGACTCCAACCCGCTGCTGGAGATCGAAGAGGCTGAAGCACCCACCGCCGAAGCCACCGAGGCCGGCGCCACCACGCTGGAAACCGCTGCGTTCGACGAGCTGCCCGAGTCGTCGATGTGGGACGTGGCCGGCGCCAGCTGGCAGGACGGCGACGACGACCGCATGGCGCGCATCGCCGCCGGCGAATCGAGCGACCCGCAGCTGCGCGTGCTGCAGCGCCTGTCGCTGGACATGGATGACCGCGAGCTGGCCGTGGCCGCCTTCTGGCTGGACCATTGCGATGAGGCAGGCTACCTGCAGGCACCGCTGGACCAGCTGCAGCTGCTGGCCAGCGCCCAGTTCGACATCGCCGCCGACGGCGTGGAAGCCATCCGTCAGCAGCTGCTGCATGGCGAGCCGGCCGGCATGGCCGCTCAGGACCTGCGCGAAGGCCTGCAGGCACAGCTGCGCAGCCTGCACGGCGTAGTCCCCGCCCGCCACCTGGCGGCACGCATTCTCGATGGCGCGCTCGACGCGCTGGCCGCGCACGACTACCCCGCCCTCGCCCGCCTGCACGACGCCGAGATCGACGACGTGCGCGAAGCCGTGCGCCTGATCCTCTCGCTGCAGCCGCGCCCGGGTGACAGCCTGCTGCCCGAACGCAATGCCGTGGTGGTGCCGGACGTGGTCGCCTGGCACGCCGACGACCAGTGGAAGGTGGCGCTGAATCCGGCGACCAGCCGCCGCGTCTCGATCAACAGCCAGTACGAACAGGCCCTGGCCGAGACCAGCGAGGCCGCACCGGCACTGCGCGAAATGCTGCAGGAAGCGCGCTGGTTCAGCCGCGGCCTGTCGATGCGCTACGACACCCTGCTGCGCACCGCGCGGGTGATCGTCGAGCGCCAGGCCGCGTTCCTGGTGCGTGGCGAGGAGGCCATGGCGCCGCTGACCCTGAAGGAAGTGGCCGAGGAAATCGGCATGCACGAGTCCACCGTCTCGCGCATCACCACCGGCAAGTTCCTGCAGACCCCGCGCGGCACCTTCGAACTGAAGCACTTCTTCGCCGTGCGCCTGGAAGGCGCCAGCGTCTCCGGCCAGGCCGTGAAGGCCATGGTCCGCCGCCTGATCGACGCCGAACCGGCCGGCCGGCCGCTGGCCGACGAGGCCATCGCCGGCCTGCTGTCGCGCCAGGGGGTGAACATTGCCCGCCGAACCGTCGCAAAATACCGAGAACAACTGGACATCGCCCCGGCCCGTGAACGGCGCCGGCTTGGCGCCAGGCAACCGCAGCTGGCCCGGGTGGGCTGAAAAGGATGTTGGACATGAACAAGCTCACGGTCCTGCTGGTCGATGACCACGAGGGCTTCATCAACGCGGCGATGCGCCATTTCCGCAAGATCGATTGGCTGCAGATCGTCGGCAGCGCCGGCAACGGCCTGGAAGCGATCGAGCGCTCGGAAACGCTGCGCCCGCAGGTGGTGCTGATGGACCTGGCGATGCCGGAAATGGGCGGCCTGCAGGCCACCCGCCTGATCAAGTCGCAGGACGATGCACCGTACATCGTGATCGCCAGCCACTTCGACGACGCCGAGCACCGCGAACACGCGCTGCGCGCTGGCGCCGACAATTTTGTCAGCAAGCTGTCCTACATCCAGGAAGTCATGCCGATCCTGGAAGGCCTCAGGGAGGATCGATCGTGAGCGAATCGCGCATCCTGGTGCTGGACAACGACGCCGTGCGCGCAGAGCGCACCGTTGCCCTGCTGGAATTCATGGATTTCAACCCGCGCTGGGTTTCCGACGCGGCCGACTTCGACCTGGGTCGCCAGCGCCAGAACGACTGGATGGCCGTGATCGTCGGCAGCCTGGACGACACCGCTGCCAGCACCGCGCTGTACAACTGGCTGGGCGGCAGCAGCCTGCCGCCGCCGGTACTGCTGGCCGACGGTGATGCCGCAGCCTTTGCCCATCAGCACGGCCTGCACGAAGCCAACATCTGGCCGCTGGAAACGCCGCTGCGCCATGCGCAGATGGAAGCCCTGCTGCGCCGCGCCAGCCTCAAGCGCCTGGACGCCGAGCACCAGGCCGGCGCCGCCCAGGACCAGGGCCCGACCGGCAACGGTCCGGCAGTGACTGCGTTGCGCACGATGATCGAACAGGTGGCCGCATTCGACACCACCGTGCTCGTGCTGGGCGAATCCGGTACCGGCAAGGAAGTCGTGTCGCGCGCAATCCATCAGCGCTCGCCGCGCCGCGACGGCCCGTTCGTGGCGATCAACTGCGGCGCCATTCCGGCCGACCTGCTGGAAAGCGAACTGTTCGGCCACGAAAAGGGTGCCTTCACCGGCGCACTGACCGCGCGCAAGGGCCGTTTCGAAATGGCCGAAGGCGGTACCCTGCTGCTCGACGAAATCGGCGACATGAGCCTGCCGATGCAGGTGAAGCTGCTGCGCGTGCTGCAGGAACGCAGTTTCGAGCGTGTCGGTGGTAACCAGACCATCCGCTGCAACGTACGCGTTGTGGCCGCGACCCATCGCGACCTGGAAACCCGCATCGCCGAAGGCAAGTTCCGCGAGGACCTGTTCTACCGCCTCAACGTGTTCCCGATCGACGTGCCCGCCCTGCGCGAGCGTCGCGAAGACCTGCCGGCGCTGGTGGAAACCATCGCCGCACAGCTGGCCCGCACCGGCCGTGGCGAAGTGCGCTTCACCCCGGAAGCCCTGCAGGCCCTGGCCGGCTACGAGTGGCCCGGCAACGTGCGCGAACTGACCAACCTGGTCGAGCGCCTGGCGGTGCTGCACCCGGGCGGCTCGGTGCGCGTGCAGGACCTGCCGGCCCGCTACCGTGGCGACGCTGCACTGGCAGCGGTGGCCGCACCGGCACCGGTACAGCCGACGGCCAGCGAAGAACGCCTCGACCTGCGCAGCTTCTCGTTCCACACCCCGGGCGGCGGCAGCCAACCGGCGCTGGAGCACAGCATTGCCGTCAATCGCGCCGCAGCACCGGCGGCGCTGCCCGATGAAGGCATGGACCTGCGCAACCACATGGCCAACATCGAACTGGGCCTGATCAACGAAGCACTGGAGCGCACCCAGGGCGTCGTCGCCCACGCCGCCCAGCTGCTCGGCCTGCGCCGCACCACCCTGGTGGAAAAGCTGCGCAAGTACGGCATCGAACGCGAGCAGGCCGAACTGGCCGGCTGAACCTCGCGACCAGCATGAAGGGGGCACGAACGCCTGGGCTTGCCCGGGCGTTGGTGTTTCCAGTACCTGGGGTCAGATCCCTTTTCCTGCGGAAAGAGATCTGACCCCATTGCATTTGCACGTTTTCCTAAAGACATCACCGCCGCAGTGCGGAGCATGGCAAGGACATCCCAACGAGGTCCCACCATGCATCGCCTCACTCTGCTCGCCGCCTTGCTCTGCCCGCCCCTGGCCAGCGCCGCCGACTGCACCCTGCCCACCACGCTGGACCAGCGCCAGTTCACCAACCTCAGCGACCCGCTGTACGCACCGGACAACCCCAATGCCGGACGCATGGTGCAGGTCAGCTTCGCCGGCAACCAGTATGTGCTGGACATCCTCGGCACCGACCTCCGCATCGGCGGCAGCTACCGCTATCAGCACCTGGCCCCGCATATCGCGGAAATCCAGATGACCGAAGCCCACCCGGCCGGCCCTACCCACTACACCCTGCTGCTGACCTGCCAGACCGACCACCAGGGCCGCTTCATCTACACCCAGCACGACGGCCCTATCGCACCGCGCCAGCGCCAGAATTCCGGCCGCTGGACCCTGCAGCCATAGGCCAGAAAACCGACGCCGGTTAAATGGCGCCTTCAATGGGGTAAGAGCCCGTGCCGACCAACGGTCGGCACCCACCATCAGCAGCAGGTTCCAACAGATCGCGGAATTCTGTCGAAGGCGGGGTGGGTCCGGTTGCGGGGGCGTGAGCGCCATGGATGGCGCGACCGAGCTTACATGGATGTACTTGCAGCGTCCCCCGCAACCGGACCCACCCCGCCCCCCACGGATCGCCAGCCGTTGACGTTGACGTTGACGTTGATTCGGCGGGTGCAGGGCGCAGCCCTGCCAGCACACCCAAAACCCTCACTTCACTGAATCGAAAACCGGTTTCGGCACGGCACTTGCACCTGCTCCAGCAGACAACCCCATCCCCTGTTTCTGGAACCGTTGCAGATGTCCCACTCCGTCACGTCGATCCTTTCGCAGATCCGCTCCTATCAGACCCAGATGGGACAGCCGGCGCTCAACCCGCTGGGCGAAACGCCGCGCAGCAACGCCCTGCCGGGCACGGTGCTGGATGCACCGCAGGCCCAGCCGGCCAGCTTCACCGAAACCCTGCGTGGTGCGATTGCCGGCGTCAACGACGCGCAACAGAAATCCGGCGCCCTGGCAAAAGCCTTCGAAATGGGCGACCCCAGCGCCGACCTCGCCAAGGTCATGGTCGCCTCGCAGCAGTCCCAGATCGCCTTCCGCGCCACCGTGGAAGTCCGCAACCGTCTCGTCCAGGCCTACCAGGACGTGATGAACATGCCGCTGTAAGGATAGAACCGCATGGCCCTGTCGCTCTCCAAGGAATCCCTGAACGCCGAAAAGGCGGGCCAGTGGTTCGATCGGCTGCAAAGCCTGCAGATCACCCGTCGGCTCGGACTGATGGCGATGATCGCCGTGGCCGTAGCGGCCGGGCTGTCCGTGTTCTTCTGGTCGCAGAAGCCCGGCATGGTCCCGCTGTATACCGGCCTGGACCAGAAGGCCACCGCTGAAGCGACCGACCTGCTGCGCGCCGCGCAGATCCCGTTCGCGCTCGACCCGGCCACCGGTGGCATCACCGTGCCGGAAAAGAACCTGCACGACGCCCGCCTGAAGCTGGCCGGCTCCGGCCTGACCGACAGCGGCAAGCTCGGCTTCGAGCTGATGGAACGCGACCCGGGCTTCGGCGTCAGCCAGTTCGTGGAAAGCGCGCGCTACCAGCATGCGTTGGAAACCGAGCTGTCGCGCACCATCAACACGCTGCGCCCGGTGCGCGATTCGCGCGTGCACCTGGCCATTCCCAAGCCCAGCGCCTTCACCCGGCAGCGCGACGTGGCCAGTGCCTCGGTGACGCTGGAACTGCGTGGCGGCCAGCAGCTGGAACGCAGCCAGGTCGACGCCATCGTGCACATGGTCGCAGCCAGCATTCCGGACCTCGCTCCGGAACGGGTGACCGTGGTCGACCAGAGCGGGCGCATGCTCAGCATCACCGACCCGAACAGCGAAGCGGCGGTCAATGCGGCCCAGTTCGAGCAGGTCCGCCGCCAGGAAACCTCGTTCAACCAGCGCATCCGCGAGCTGCTGGAGCCGATGACCGGTCCTGGCCGCGTCAATCCGGAAGTGAGCGTGGACATGGATTTCTCGGTGACCGAGGAAGCCCGTGAGCTCTACAACGGTGAACCGCAGAAGCTGCGCAGCGAGCAGATGAGCGAGAACACCACCAGCACCCCGGGGCCGCAGGGCGTGCCGGGCGCGACCAGCAACAGCCCGCCGGGCCAGCAGGCCGCACCGGCCACTGCGCAGGCCCCGACCGAAAGCAGCAAGAATGCGACCCGCAACTACGAGCTGGACCGCACCCTGCAGCACACCCGCCAGCCGGCTGGCCGCATCAAGCGCGTCTCGGTGGCGGTGCTGGTGGACAACGTCCCGCGCGCCGGTGCCAACGGCAAGATGAGCCCGCAGCCGCTGTCGGCCGCCGAACTGACCCGCGTCGAGGCGCTGGTCAAGCAGGCCGTCGGCTTCAACGCCGAGCGTGGCGACACCGTGTCGGTGATGAACGCCCCGTTCGTGCGTGACACCACGCCGGTCGAAGGCCCGGCATGGTGGGAGCTGCCGTGGGTGCACGACGCCGGCCGCATGCTGCTGGGTGCCGTGGTGGTGCTGGCGTTGCTGTTCGGTGTGCTGCGCCCTGCACTGCGCGCGATCACCGGCCAGAACAAGAAGAACGACGAGCTGGCACTGGAGCCGCATACCGCGGACGTGCAGCTGGTCGATGACGATGGCATGCCGCTGCCGGCGCTGGGCGCCGACCGGGCCAGCCTGGGCGGGCCGGATGCATTGGCCCTGCCGGTGGATTCATATGAGGAACGACTGCGGATGGCGCGTGAAGCCGTGAAGACCGACTCCAAGCGCGTGGCCCAGGTGGTCAAGGGCTGGGTGGCCAATGACTGAGGCCGCACTGACTGGCGTGCAGCGCGCCGCCGTACTGCTGCTTTCGCTGGGTGAGCTGGATGCGGCCGAAGTGCTGCGTCACATGGAACCCAAGGAAGTTCAGAAAATCGGCATCGCCATGGCCACCATGACCGACATCACCCGCGAACAGGTGGAACGGGTGATGGACCAGTTCGGCCAGGAGCTGGGCTCGAAGACCTCGCTGGGCGTGGGCTCGGACGATTACATCCGCAACATGCTGGTGCAGGCACTGGGCAGCGAGAAGGCCGGCAACCTGATCGACCGCATCCTGCTCGGCCGCAACACCACCGGCCTGGACGCGCTGAAGTGGATGGACCCGCGTGCGGTGGCCGACCTGGTGCGCAACGAGCACCCGCAGATCATCGCCATCGTGATGGCGCACCTGGAAACCGACCAGGCCGCCGACGCGCTGAAGCTGCTGCCCGACCGTACCCGCGTGGACGTGCTGCTGCGCATCGCCACCCTCGACGGCATTCCGCCGAACGCACTCAATGAACTCAACGAGATCATGGAGCGCCAGTTCGCCGGCAACCAGAACCTGAAGTCGTCCAACATTGGCGGCGTGCAGTGCGCGGCCAACATCCTGAACTTCATGGACAGCGGCCAGGACCAGGCGATCCTGGGCGAGATCGCCCGCATCGATGCGCCGTTGAGCAACCGCATCCAGGACCTGATGTTCGTGTTCGACGACCTGGTAGACCTGGACGACCGCGAAATGCAGCTGGTGCTGCGCGAAGTGAGCGGCGAGCGCCTGGGCCTGGCCCTGCGCGGTGCCGACATCAAGGTGCGCGACAAGATCACCCGCAACATGTCGCAGCGCGCGGCCGAAATCCTGCTGGAAGACATGGAAGCCCGCGGCCCGGTGCGCCTGTCCGACGTGGAAGGCGCACAGCGCGAGATCCTGGCCATCGTCAAGCGCATGGCCGATGAAGGCACCGTCACCATCGGTGGCAGCGCGGAGGCCATGCTGTGAGCAACGTCGTGCGCTGGCTTGCCCCGGACCTGCTGGCCCAGCCCGAACCGGTGCTGGATCAGGCGGATGCGTTCGAACTCACCGAGCCGGACCCGGAACACGAGCCGGAGCCGCCGCTGCAGCTGCCGACCCTGGAGGAAATCCAGGCCATCCAGGACAGCGCAGAGAAGGAAGGCTTCCAGCACGGCCATACCGAAGGCTACGGCCAGGGCCAGGCGGAGGTGCGTCGTCTCGCCGCGCAGATCGAAGGCATCCTGGACAACTTCAGCCGACCGCTGGTGCGGCTGGAGAACGAAGTGGTCGGCGCACTGGGCGAGCTGGCGGTACGCATCGCCGGTGCGCTGGTCGGCCGCGCCTATGAAGCCGACCCGGCACTGCTGGCACAGCTGGTCGGTGAGGCCATCGACGCGGTGGGTGGCAGCACCCGGGAAGTGGAAGTGCGACTGCACCCGGACGACATCGCCGCCCTCGCCCCGCTGTTGAGCCTGCCGCCACAACAGCGCCTGGTGCCAGACACCAGCCTCAGCCGCGGCGATCTTCGCGTGCACGCCGAAGCCGTGCGCATCGACGGCACCCTGGAAGCCCGCCTGCGCGGCGCGCTGGACGCGGTGATCCGCCAGACCGGAGCCAATGCATGAACCCCGATCAGCAGCCGACGCCGCCACCGGCCGACTGGGCCATGGCCCGCAACCTGCGCCTGGCCCGTCGCCTCGATGGCCTGCGTGTGGATACTGCCCATGGCCGCGGCCTGATCCGCGAGGGCGTGCTGCGCCGCGCGGTCGGGCTCACGCTGGAAGCGGTCGGCTGCGAGGCACCGCTGGGCGCAAGCTGCAAGGTGGAAGTGGTTGATGGTGGCTGGGTCGATGCCGAAGTGGTCGGCTTCGCCGGCGAGCGCACCTACCTGATGCCCAGCGCAGAGCTGCATGGCCTGTTGCCCAATGCGCGGGTGGTGCCGTCCGCGCGCCGTGGCGGCGTGGAAGTGGGTGAAGGCCTGCTCGGCCGCGTCATCGACAGCGACGGCGTGCCGCTGGATGGCAAGGGCCCGATCCGCGCCGAGGGCCATGTCGGCATGGCCGGCGTGTCGATCAATCCGTTGGCGCGTGAGCCGATCACCCAGCCGCTGGACGTGGGCGTGCGCGCGATCAACGCGCTGCTGCCGATCGGCCGCGGCCAGCGTGTCGGCCTGTTCGCCGGTTCCGGCGTCGGCAAGTCGACGCTGCTGGGCATGATGACCCGCTACACCGCCGCCGACGTGATCGTGGTCGGCCTGATCGGTGAACGTGGCCGCGAAGTACGCGACTTCGTCGAGACCACGCTGGGCGAGGAAGGCCTGCGCCGCGCCGTGGTGGTGGCCAGTCCCGCCGACCGGCCGCCGCTGGCGCGCCTGCATGGTGCCTATCGCGCTACCGCCATCGCCGAATGGTTCCGCGACCAGGGCCTGAACGTGCTGTTGCTGATGGACTCGCTGACCCGCTTCGCCCAGGCGCAGCGCGAGATCGGCCTGTCGGTCGGCGAACCACCGACCACCCGCGGCTATCCGCCGTCGGTGTTCGCCAAGCTGCCGGCGCTGGTCGAGCGTGCCGGCAATGGTGCCAAGGGCCGCGGCTCGATCACCGCGTTCTACACGGTGCTGACCGAAGGCGACGATCCGCAGGATCCAATCGCCGATGCAGCGCGCGCGATCCTCGACGGCCACATCCTGCTGTCGCGGCGCGTGGCCGACAGTGGCCTGTACCCGGCCATCGACGTTGAATCGTCGGTCAGCCGCGTGGTCACGGAAATCGCCGACGAACCGTGGCGCCTGCGCATCCGCAAGCTGAAGCGGCTGGTCTCGGCCTATTCGGCCAACCGCGATCTGATCGCCATCGGTGCCTACCAGCGCGGCAACGACGCGGCCACCGACGAAGCCTTGGAACGCTGGCCGGAAATCATGGAGTTCCTCGGCCAGGACGTTGCCAAGGCCGCAGATCTCCCGCACAGCCAGGCGGCACTGCAGCGCCTGGTGGAACAAGAGAGTTAAGCCATGAACCAGTCCAAGCGCATCGATCCCCTGCTCAAGCGGGCCCAGGAACACGAGGACGCGGTCGCCCGCGACCTGGCCGAACGCCAGCGCGTGCTCGATACCCATCTATCGCGACTGGACGAACTGCGCCGCTATGCCGAGGAATATGCGAACGCGCAGATGGCAGCGACCAGCCCGGCGCAGCTGCTGAACCGGCGCGCCTTCCTCGACCGTCTCGACAGTGCGGTGGAGCAGCAGCAGGCCACGGTCAACGGCAACCGCGAAAAGGTGGAAGCCGAGCGCGCCCGCCTGATCCTGGCCAGCCGTGACAAGGCCGTGCTGGAACAGCTGGCCGCCAGCTACCGCGCACAGGAAAAAGTGGTGACCGACCGCCGCGACCAGCGCGAGATGGACGACATTGGCGCGCGTCGCGCCCGCCTGGTACAGGCCGAAGATCAGGACGGCGCCGAGCAGGGAGGCCGCTCGTGATGCCCGCGCCATTGGCCAGCAGCGCCAACGCGCAGCCACAGCATTCCGGCAGCAGCGCACCCCGCGCGCCACGCGGTGATGGCAACAAGGGGTTCAGCCAACTGCTGCAGGGTGGCTCGCCGGGTGCCGATGCACCCTCGAAACCCTCGAACTCGCCCATGCCGTCCACGCAGGGACCGGCATCGGACAGTACTGGCCAGGCCGGCGCCGAGCGCAGGCCGGACAGCGCTGCCGCCCCCGAAGAGACCGCCGCCACGGTGCCCACAGCACCGGCCAAGCCGGTTGCCGAAAAGGACACCCCGGCGGCGACCGAGGAAGCCCCTTGGCCGCCACTCGGCCTGGCCGGGCTGGTGCTGGCGGTACCCGCGCCTGCCGATCCTGCCGCCGCTCTGCCAACAGTGGCCGCAACGGCTACCGACGTAGACGGCAACGCACTACCCGCCCCCGCCGCACTGCCGGCCGCCGCAGCCCTGCCATCCACAGCGGCGGCTGCCACATCGTCCACCACCAACAGCGGCACCGACCAGACAGCCACATTGCCGTTGCCTGAACTGGTGCTGCCCGGCAAGCGCAACGAGCGTGGCGAAGGCAGCGACGCACCCCTCATCGGCGACCGTGCCGCAGCGCCGCTGCTGCATGCGCCCGGCAACGCGGCTGTGCAGGATCTGAAAGCCGCACTCGCTACCGGCAACGCCATTTTCAACGGCGAGCCGACACCGAAGCCGGTGCTCGGTGACGATGGTTTCGACCAGGCCGTCGGCGCGCGCCTGGGCTGGCTGGCCGACCAGAAGATCGGCCACGCCCACATCCGGTTGAGTCCGGACGACATGGGCCCGGTCGATGTGCGCCTGCAGTTGAACGGCGACAAGGTGCATGCCAGCTTCAGCAGCCCACACGTGGATGTGCGCCAGGCACTGGAAAGCAGCCTGCCGCGCCTGCGCGAACTCCTCGGCGAGCAGGGCTTCCAGCTGGCTCATGCTGATGTTGGTCATCAGGCGCCCGGTGGTGACGGCAATGCGTCAGGCCAGGCCAGTGGCGGCGGCATCGCGGGTGACGGAGAACCGTCGCCGGGCGAGGCCAGCGTGTCGTCCGCGCAGTTGATCCGCCAGCGCGGGTTGCTGGACGCATACGCCTGACAGACGTGCCAACCAAGGTTGGCACCCACCAGAGCGGGACGGTTGGCACCTACCAGTATCGCGTTGGTGGGTGCGGAGCGTGCTCAGCACGGCCCCACCGGCACCCCGACGGAATTCCGTCGCACCCCTCTGCCCCTACTCCGGCACACCCCTTGCATATCCCGGTGAAGCAACCCTCAGGAGCTTCACCCCGTGGCCGCAGCCGCTGACAAAACCAAGAAGACCGCCGAGAAGGACAAGGCCGCCAAGCCGCGTAGTCCGATCCTGATCACCGCACTGGTGGCCGTGCTCGCCGCCGCTGCCGCCGGTGGCGGCGTCTGGTTCTTCACCCAGTCCAAGCACGAAGAGAAGACCGCGCAGGCCCCGAAGAAGGCCAGTACTCCGGCACCGGCCCAGTACTTCGCGCTGGACCCGGCCTTCGTGGTCAATCTCAACGGCCCGGTCGACGGCCCGCGCTACCTGCAGCTGGAAGTGCAGCTGATGACCCGCGATCCCGCTGCACTGGAAGCGATCAAGACGCATGCGCCAGCCATTCGCGCACGCCTGCTGATGCTGTTCTCGCAGGTCAGCCCCGACCAGATCGCCGACATCGCCGGCAAGCAGAAGCTGCAGGCCGCTTCGCTGGCCGAAGTGCAGAAAGTGCTCAAGGCCGAAACCGGCAGCAACGGCGCCGACGATCTGCTGTTCACCAGCTTCGTGACCCAGTAAGGGCCCACCGATGAATGATCTGCTGTCCCAGGACGAGATCGATGCCCTGCTCCACGGCGTGGACAGTGGCGCGGTCGAGACCGATGCGGAACCGCCGTCAGGCGAAGCACGTTCGTACGACTTCGCCAGCCAGGACCGCATCATCCGCGGTCGCATGCCGACCCTGGAAATGGTCCACGAGCGCTTCGCGCGCCTGTGGCGGATCGGCCTGTTCAACCTGATCCGCCGTTCGGCCGAACTGTCGGTGCGCGGCATCGAGCTGATCAAGTTCAACGACTACATGCACTCGCTGTATGTGCCGACCAACCTGAACCTGATCCGCTTCAAGCCGCTGCGCGGTACCGGCCTGATCGTGTTCGAACCGACCCTGGTGTTCGCCATCGTCGACAACTTCTTTGGCGGCGACGGGCGCTACCCGACCCGCATTGAAGGCCGCGAGTTCACCGCCACCGAAATGCGGGTGATCCACCTGCTGCTGAAGCAGACCTTCGCTGACCTGCGCGAGGCCTGGGCACCGGTGATGGATGTCGACTTCGAATACATCAACTCGGAGATCAACCCGCACTTCGCCAACATCGTGACGCCGCGCGAGTACGTGGTGGTGTGCCGGCTGCACGTCGAGCTCGACGGCGGTGGCGGCGACATCCATGTGACCCTGCCGTATTCGATGCTGGAACCGATCCGCGAGCTGCTCGACGCTGGCATCCAGAGCGACCGCAATGATCGCGACGAAAGCTGGGGCCAGACCCTGCGCGAACAGCTCAACATCGCCGAGGTGACCCTGTCCAGCGTACTGGCCAGCAAGCGCATGACCCTGCGTGACCTGACCCAGCTGAAGGTCGGCGACATCCTGCCGATCGAGCTCAGCCCGCAGGTGCCGCTGTGCGTGGAGAACATCCCGGTGTTCACCGGCGAGTTCGGCATCGCCAACGGCATGAACGCCGTGAAGATCACCGCTACCCATCCGCCGGGCACCCGCCCGCGCGCACCCGTCATCCAGGAAGACCCGCAATGAACGATATCGACGCCCTCGAACCGACCCCGGCCCAGTTCGGCACCCTGCAGGCCGAAGAAGGGGCCGGCGCCGACCTCAACCTGGACGTGATCCTCGACGTGCCGGTGACCCTGTCGCTGGAAGTCGGTCGTGCCCGCCTGCCGATCCGCAACCTGCTGCAGCTCAACCAGGGCTCGGTGGTGGAACTGGAACGCGGCGCCGGCGAATCGCTGGATGTGTTCGTCAACGGCACCCTGATCGCCCACGGCGAGGTGGTGGTGATCAACGACCGCTTCGGCGTTCGCCTGACCGACGTGGTCAGCCCGAGCGAGCGGATCCGGAGACTGCGTTGAGCCTGCTGGCCTCCACACTGCTGGCGGTCGGCAAGACCGCCGCTCCGGTCGGCCCGCAGATCGGCCAGCACGCAGCCGCCGCACCGAGCCTGTTCGGCGCGGTGCTGGCGCTGCTGGCAGTGCTGGCGCTGGTCATCGGCCTCGGCTGGCTGCTAAAGCGCCTGCCCGGCAGCGGCTTCCGCCCGGCCGACGGCATGAAGGTGGTGGCCAGCCTGAGTGTCGGTGCCAAGGAGCGCGTGGTGGTGGTCGAGGTCAACGGCCAGCAGCTGCTGCTGGGCGTCACCGCTGGCGGCATCAACACCCTGCACACCCTGCCCGAACCGCTGCCGCCGCCCGCGCCGGTGCGCGTGCCGGACTTCAAGAACCTGCCGAATTTCGCCCAGCTGCTGCAGCAGCGGCTGCGCAAGGATCCCTGACATGCGTGTCACCCGTACCCGTCTTGCCACCCTGATGCCGTGGCTGCTGATGCTCGCCCTGTGCCTGTTGCCGGCGCTGGCATTCGCCGCACCCGGTGCCCCGACCACGCCGCTGCCGGACATCAATGTCGGCAAGATCGGCGGTGCTCCGGTCAGCCTGCCGCTGCAGACCCTGCTGCTGATGACGGCGATCACCCTGATCCCGTCGATGTTGCTGGTGCTGACCTCGTTCACCCGCATCATCATCGTGCTGGGCCTGCTGCGCCAGGCGCTGGGCACCGGACAGACGCCGTCCAACCAGGTGCTGCTGGGCCTGGCCCTGTTCCTCACCGCAATGATCATGCTGCCGACCTGGGACAAGGCCTGGAGCACCGGCATGGCGCCCTACCTCAATGGCGAGATCGACTTCCAGACCGCTTGGACGCTGACCACCTCGCCGCTGCGCGCCTTCATGCTGGCGCAGATCCGCGAGACCGACCTGATGACCTTTGCCGGCATCGCCGGGCATGGCACCTACGCCAGCCCCGACGCGATCCCGTTCCCGGTGCTGGTCGCCTCGTTCGTCACCAGTGAACTGAAGACCGCCTTCGAGATCGGCTTCCTGATCTTCATTCCGTTCGTGATCATCGACCTGGTCGTGGCCAGCGTGCTGATGTCGATGGGCATGATGATGCTGTCGCCGATGCTGGTGTCGGCACCGTTCAAGATCCTGCTGTTCGTGCTGGTGGATGGCTGGGTGCTGACCGTCGGCACCTTGGCGGCGAGCTTCAATCCGGCGTGATCGAGAGGCAGTCGAGCATGACTCGACTCTACAGAAGCACAGTCGAGCGCGGCTCGACTCTACATGAGCAGATGGAACCCGAATGACTCCCGAACTTGCCCTGACCGAACTGCGTGGCGGCCTGATCACCGTGTTGTGGGTGGCCGGCCCGCTGCTGCTCACCGTGCTGGTGGTCGGTGTGGTGGTGGGCGTGGTGCAGGCCGCGACCCAGCTCAACGAGCCGACCATCGCCTTCGTTGCCAAGGCGGCGGCGCTGACCGCGGTGCTGTTCGCGCTGGGCAGCCTGCTGATCGGCCACCTGGTGGAGTTCACCACGCTGCTGTTCCAGCGCATTCCACACCTGATCGGCTAGGACACGCGCTTCGATGGACGCCGCCACCCAGATGGCTGCCGACGGCCTGCAGGCCTTCGGCATGATCGGCACCGTGCTGTGGACCATGCTGCGCATCGGCGCAGTGGCCATGGCCATGCCGATGGTCGGCACCCGTGCCGTTCCCGCGCGGGTGCGCGTGGTGCTGGCTGGCACCCTGGCCATCGCACTGGCGCCGCTGCTGCCGCCGGTACCGGACTGGACCGGTTTCGATGCCGCCACGGTCCTTACCATCGCCCGTGAACTGGCCATCGGCGTATCCATCGGCTTCCTGCTTCGGCTGGTGTTCGAGGCCGGCGCGATGGCCGGCGAACTGATCGCCCAGGGAACTGGCCTGGCCTTCGCGCAGATGAGTGACCCACTGCGTGGCGGCACCTCCGGCGTGATCGGGCAGTGGTTCTATCTGCTTTTCGGCCTGCTGTTCTTCACCGCCAACGGGCACCTGGCGCTGATCTCGCTGGTGGTGGACAGCTACCGGGCGCTGCCGATCGGCGCCCCGCTGCCGGACCCGCACGCCTTCTTCAGCATCGCCCCAACCTTCCTGCTGACCGTACTGCGCGGCGCATTGACCCTGGCGATCCCGCTGACCGTGGCAATGCTGGCGGTGAACCTGGCGTTCGGCGTCCTGGCTCGTGCGGCCCCGGCGCTGAACCCGATCCAGCTCGGCCTGCCAGTGTCTCTGCTGCTGGGCCTGTTCCTGCTGGCGCTGCTGGCCGGGGAAATGGGTCCGCCGGTACAGCGCCTCTTCGATGCCGCCTTCCAGGCTGCGGACACGGTCACACACTGACCGGATCATCACGTTTTACTGCTTGCCCTTCCCCCGGGTCTGCGCGTTAGAGTGAATACGCGGCAACCGGGGGGATGCCGCACGTGGCCGGCGCCGTGCGTCGGCCTGCCTCATGCATGCCCCACCGTGGTTTCCGTCGACAGGCAGGTCCGGGAGACTGACGAATGCTGGTAGGCACGTACAACCCGTGGCTGGTGGCGATCTCGCTGCTGGTGGCCGTGATGGCTTCGTACACCGCGCTGGCGATGGCCGGGCGCACGGTCACTGCACCCGGCAAGGGCGCGGCGTGGTGGTGGCGCCTCGGTGGTGGCTTCGCCATGGGCCTGGGCATCTGGTCGATGCACTTCATCGGCATGCTCGCCTTCGACCTGCCCATTCCGCTCGGCTACGACCTGCCGATCACCCTGCTTTCCCTCGCATTGGCGATCGCCACATCGGTGTTCGCGCTATGGCTGGTTTCGCTGCGTACCCTGCCCCACCCGCGGTTGGCCGGTGGCGCGCTGCTGATGGGCACCGGCATTGCCGGCATGCATTACGTTGGCATGGCCGCAATGCGCATGCAACCCGGCATCGACTACGACCCGGGCTGGCTGCTTTTTTCGCTGATGGTGGCTGTGGCCGCCTCGTGGACGGCGCTGTACGTGGCGTTCCGCCTGCGCGCGCAGCGCACCCGTGTCGGCGACCGGCTCGCGGCTGCCGGCCTGCTCGGGTTGGCCATCGTCGGCATGCACTACACCGGCATGGCCGCAGCGCGCTTTCCGGAAGGCAGCATCTGCGGCGCAGCCGTCGGCGATGGGCTGCAGAGCGAATGGCTGGCCATGCTGGTGGTGGTGCTGACCGTCGCCATCCTGGCCGTGGTGCTGGTGGTCTCCTGGCTGGACCAGCGGGTGGAGGCGCAGCTGCTGCGCCTGCGCAATTCCCTGTTGAGTACCTCACTGACCGACGCACAGCAGGAACTGACCCAGGCCGCACTGCACGACCCGCTTACCCGCCTGCCCAACCGCCTGCTGCTGCAGCGTCGGATCGTGCAGGCGCTGGCCGAGGCCGAACAGGGCGGCAGCCGCTTCGCGGTGATGTTCATGGACCTGGATGGCTTCAAGCAGGTCAACGATGCCTACGGCCACCAGGCCGGCGATGCACTGTTGGTTGCGGTGGCCGAACGCACGCGCCAGCTGCTTCGGCCCAACGACATGCTGGCCCGTCTGGGCGGTGACGAATTCGTGCTGGTGGTGCGCATCGAGCACGACGAGGACCTGCCGACGCTGGCCCGGCGCATCCTGCAGGCGGTCGGCAGCGGGCCGTTGCTGGCCGACAACGAACTGCAGGTGACCGCCAGCATCGGCGTGGCGATCTGTCCGGATCACGCTGCCAGCGAGCGGCAGCTGATGGCCTTTGCCGATGCAGCGATGTACCAGGCCAAGGAATCCGGACGCAACGCCTTCGTGCTGTTCGCCGACTGGATGAATGACAGCGCCGAACAACAGTTCCGGCTGCTGGCCGACCTGCGCCGGGCCATCGGCAGCGAGCAGCTGTTCCTGCACTACCAGCCGAAGATCCAGGTAGCCACGCAGAAGGTGGCCGGTGCCGAAGCGCTGATCCGCTGGCGCCATCCGGAGCATGGCCTGATCCCGCCGGACCGCTTCATCCGGCTGGCCGAACGCAGCGGTGCGATCAATGAGATCGGGCGCTGGGCGCTGGACCAGGCCTGCCAGCAGCTGCGCCGCTGGCACGATGCCGGCCACGAGGGCTGGTCGATGTCGGTGAATCTGTCGCCGGTGCAGTTCAGTTCGCCGCACCTGCTGCAGGATGTGCGTGAAGTGATCGAACGCTACGACATTGCCCCACGCCACCTGGTGCTGGAGATCACCGAAAGCACGGTGATGCGCGATACCGATACCAGCCTGCGCCTGCTGCAGGCGCTCTCGGCACTGGGCGTGGGCATCTCCATCGATGACTTCGGCACCGGCTATTCCAGCCTGCTGTACCTGAAGCGGTTGCCGGCCACCGAAATCAAGATCGACCACGCCTTCGTACGCGACCTGGAGCACAGCGCCGAGGACGTGGTGATCGTCTCGGCGATCGTGGCGCTGGGCCACGCGCTGGACATGGACATCGTCGCCGAGGGCGTGGAGACCGCCGCGCAGCGCGCCTACCTGGAGCGGCTGGGCTGCGATTACCTGCAGGGCTACCTGCTCGGCCGTCCGGTGGATGCGGCGCGCTTCATGCAGCTGCATGATCTGCCGCGGCCTCGGGTGGAACTGGCGCAGAGCCCGCCGACGCAGCACCCGCCGGGGTAAATCCAGGCTGCGCTCCCACCTGCACCTGCTCTGGTAGATGCCAACCTTGGTTGGCACATGAACCCATCACGGAACACTTCTTGCACGCACCCCGGCATCCCCTGCCGCAGTGCCCGTGATGTCCGAGAACGAATCCGCCGGCGAAAAGACCGAACAACCTACCGAAAAACGCCTGCGCGACGCCCGTGAACAGGGCAACCTGCCGCGCTCGCGCGAGCTCGGAACGGCCGCCGTGTTCGGCGCCGGCGTGCTGGCGGTGATGGCCATGAGCGGCTCGATCGGCCGTGGTGCAAGCGCCTGGATGAAGCATGCACTCAGCCCAGAGCAGAGCCTGCGGCAGAACCCGAAGGAACTGTTCGGCCACTTCGGCGACCTGCTGCTGCAGTTCATGCTGGTGATCGCGCCGCTGGTGCTGGTCTGCCTGCTGGCCAGCTTCGTCGCCCCGCTGGTGATGGGCGGCCTGCGCTGGTCGCAGAAGGCGATGATGCCCGACTTCAACCGCATGAACCCGATGAGCGGGCTCAAGCGCCTGTATGGCCCGGAAGCCATCGCCGAGTTCACCAAGTCGTTGTTGCGCGTGGCTTTTGTCGGCGTTGCCGCCGGGCTGGTGGTGTGGACCGGCTTCGACACCCTGCGCGGGCTGATCCACCACCCGCTGGAGACCGCCATCACCGACGGTCTCGGCTTCACCCTGCGCCTGCTGCTGGCCACCGCCGGCGCGATGCTGGTGCTGGCGGCCATCGACGCCCCGTACCAGCGCTGGAACTGGATGCGCAAGCTGAAGATGACGCGTGAAGAGCTGCGTCGCGAAATGAAGGAAAGCGAGGGCAGCCCGGAGGTAAAGGGCCGAATCCGCCAGCTGCAGCAGCAGATGGCCAACCGCCGGATGATGGAGGCGGTGCCCACTGCCGATGTGGTGGTGGTCAACCCCACCCACTACGCGGTCGCCCTTAAGTACGAGGGCGGCGCCATGAACGCCCCCAAAGTGGTCGCCCTGGGTGTGGATGAGACCGCCCTGCGCATCCGTGAAGTGGCCGACGGCAACAAGGTGGCGATCGTCTCCGCCCCGCCTTTGGCACGCGCCTTGTATCGGGAAGGCCAACTCGGAAAGGAAATCCCCGTGAGACTGTATTCGGCCGTCGCCCAGGTCCTGTCCTACGTCTACCAGCTGCGCGCTTGGCGCACTGGCCCGATGCCGGACGCCCCGCACATCCAGGTGGATGAATTCGGCAAGGGAGGCCGCCCGTGAGCGCCCAGCCCTCCACCGGTTTCAACACCCGCCGCGCGCTGGAAATGATCCGCCAGGGCCTTGGCGCACCGCTGATCGTGCTGGCCCTGCTGGCCATGGTCGTGGTGCCGCTGGCCGCGCCGGTGCTCGATGCCCTGTTCACCTTCAACATCGCCATCTCGCTGATGGTGCTGCTGGCGGTGGTCTACGTGAAGCGCCCACTGGATTTCACGATCTTCCCGATCGTGCTGCTGATCACCACCATGCTGCGGCTGGCGCTGAACGTCGCCTCCACCCGCGTGATCCTGCTGAACGGCCAGAACGGCCATGACGCCGCGGGCAAGGTCATCGCTGCCTTCGGCGAATTCGTGATCGGCGGCAACTACGCGGTCGGCATCGTGGTGTTCGCGATCCTCACCATCATCAACTTCGTGGTCATCACCAAGGGCGCCGGCCGCGTCTCGGAAGTGACCGCGCGCTTCATCCTCGACGCGATGCCCGGCAAGCAGATGGCGATCGACGCCGACCTCAACGCCGGTTTGCTGACGCGCGAAGAAGCCAAGCTGCGCCGCGAGGAAGTCCGCGAGGAAGCCGATTTCTACGGCGCGATGGACGGTGCCAGCAAGTTCATCCGTGGTGATGCCATTGCCGGCATCCTGATCCTGTTCATCAACATGCTCGGCGGCCTGGCCGTAGGCGTGCTGCAGCATGGCATGCCGTTCGGCGATGCCGCTGCCACCTACACCCTGCTGTCGATTGGTGATGGCCTGGTGGCGCAGCTGCCGGCGCTGCTGGTCTCCAGCGCCGTGGCCATGCTGGTCACCCGCGCCTCGCGCTCGCAGGACATGGCCCAGGCCCTGACCGGCCAGGTGTTCGGGCAGTACCGTGCGCTGGCGATCACCGCCGGCATCATCGGTGTGGTCGGCCTGGTGCCGGGCATGCCCAACGTCGCTTTCCTGACGCTGTCCGCGATCCTCGGCTTCATCGCCTGGAAGGTCTACCGCAAGGGCAAGGCCACGGCCACCGATCCGGCAGCCGCAGGCAATGACGCTGCCGCGCTCAACGCACTCGGCCGCCCGGCCGCGCCAGCTCCGACTGCCGAACTGAGCTGGGACGAACTGCGCCCGGTCGATCCGCTGGGCCTGGAGGTCGGCTACCGGCTGATTCCGCTGGTGGACAGCAGCCAGGGCGGCGAACTGATGGCACGCATCAAGGGCGTGCGGCGCAAGCTGACCCAGGACGTCGGCTTCCTGATCCCGTCGGTGCACATCCGCGACAACCTGGAACTGCCGGCCAACGGCTACCGCGTGCTGGTGCACGGCGTACCGGTGGCCACCGCCGAGATCCACCCCGACCGAGAACTGGCCCTGGACCCGGGCAGCGCCCTCGGCGCGCTGGAAGGCATCGCCGGCAAGGACCCCGCGTTCGGCCTGGACGCGACCTGGATCCAACCACACCAGCGTGCCCAGGCCGAAACGCTGGGCTATACCGTGGTCGATCCGGCCACCGTGGTCGCCACCCATCTGTCGCACCTGATCCGCGAGCACGCACCGGAACTGCTCGGCCACGAGGAAGTGCAGCACCTGCTGGCCAACCTGGCCAAGAGCGCGCCCAAGCTCGTCGAAGATCTGACGCCGAAGGCGCTGCCGTTGTCGGCGGTGGTGCGCGTACTGCAGAACCTGCTGGTCGAGCGCATTCCAATCCGCCAGCTGCGCAAGATCGCCGAAGCACTGGTCGAACATGCGCCCAGCAGCCAGGACCCGGCCGTGCTGACCGCCGCCGTGCGCACCGCGCTGGGCCGCTTCATCGTGCAGGAGATCGCCGGAATGTCGGCGGAGCTGCCGGTGTTCACCCTCAACCCGCAATTGGAACGTGTCTTGCAGGAGTCCACGCAGGGCAACGGCGCCGCGCTGGAACCCGGACTCGCTGAGCGACTGCACCAGAGCCTGGCCGAATGTGTCAGCAAGCAGGAAGCCCGCAACGAGCCCGCGGTCGTGCTGGTACCTAGCCCGGTGCGCGCCGCGCTGGCCCGCCTGGTCCGCCACAGCGTTCCGTCGCTGTCGGTCCTGGCCTACAGCGAGGTGCCGGAGGACAAGCGCCTGAAGCTGGTCGGAACGATCAGCTGACGCCGCCCTCCGATGCGCCAGAAAACAGACACCACTTTCGAACCAACGCAACAGACAGATACCAAGGGGAACCCGCACCGTGCAGACCACCGACCACCCGAGTTCTCCGACCGCCACCCCGCCGTCTTCGTCCCGTGACCACAGCATGAAAATCAAACGATTCGTCGCCGCCGACATGCGCTCGGCCATGAACCTGGTGCGCAAGGAACATGGTCCTGACGCCGTGATCCTGTCCAACCGCCGGATCGAGGAAGGCATCGAGATCGTCGCCGCCGCCAACTACGACGAGAGCGCCGTGCAGCGTGCACTGGAAGCCTCGCGTCGTGACATCGCTCCGCCGCCGGCGCCGAAGCCGCGCACCGCCGCCGACGCGGTGATCGCCGCGGTCACCCGCCGCCGCAGCAATACCCCGGCACCGGAACCGGTCGCCGCAACCACCTCGGCCGTGGCTGCCCTCGCCCGCGCTGCGGTCGGCGCCACCGGCCGCACCCTGGACAGCGCCGACGAGATCGTGCCGACCCGCGGCAGCACCGGCTTCGCCGCCACCCTGGCACGCGCCGCCGTCAACGAACCGGCGCTGCCGGATCAGATCTTCGCTCCGTTCGCCGAAGCCATCGTCGCACCGGCGCCCAGCACCGCCGCACCGGCCAACCGCGCCCGCTTCCAGATCGACCCGCCGCACGAGACGCATCACGAAAGCGCGGCGTCGGCCGTGCAGCCGCCGCCGCTGCCGACCGCTGCCGTGACCGAAGCGCAACCCGGGATCGTCGCCAGCGAACCGGCACCGGTCGAAGCCAGCGACGAAACCGGCGCTGCCCCCGTGCTGGCCCCAGCCCCGGCACTGACCCTGGTGGCCCAGGACGACGCCGAGATCCGCCAGCTGCGCCAGGAAGTGGCCGGCATGCGCCATGTGATCGAGCGCGAGATGAACCGCTTCACCGACGAGCGCCTGCGCGGCTGCCCGGTGCGCGCCACCGCGCTGGACCTGATGGACGAGTATGGCTTCGATGCCGGCCTGGCCCGCGACGTGGCCATGCAGATCCCGCTGGAGACCGAGGCCCATCGAGGCCGCGGCCTGATGCTGGGGCTGATTTCGCGCAAGCTGCCGATCGCCCCGGTCGACCCGCTGGAAGAAGGTGGTGTGATCGCACTGGTCGGACCGACCGGCGCCGGCAAGACCACCACCATCGCCAAGCTGGCCTCGCGCTTCGCCGAGAAGCACGCGCCGCGTGACGTGGCCCTGGTCACCACCGACACCACCCGCATCGGTGCCCGCGAGCAGCTGTACGGCTACGGCCGCCAGCTCGGCATCGCGGTGCACGAGGCCAACAGCGGCACCGACCTGGACCAGCTGCTGGAACGCCTGAAGGACTACAAGCTGGTGCTGATCGACACCGCCGGCCTGGGCCCGCGCGACCGCGCCCTGGCCGCCCAGCTGCAGTGGCTGCGTGCCGCCCGCCAGGTCCGCACCCTGCTGGTGCTGCCGGCCAACACCAGCTTCGGCGACATGGACGAGGTGGTCCGCCGCTTCGGCGCCGCCAACCTGCAGGGCCTGGTACTGAGCAAGCTGGACGAGACCGGCCGCTTTGGCAACGCCCTGTCGGTGGCCGTGGATCATGCCCTGCCGATCACCTGGGTGACCGATGGCCAGGACGTCCCGGAGGACCTGCACCGGGCCAGTGCAGCCAATCTTGTACTTCGCCTTGAAGATTTGCGCCGCGCGGCCGATATGCCCTGCAACCCGGAGTTGAACCATGCCGTCGCGTGAGTACGCCAAGCTGACCAAGACCTTCCCGCTGTCGGCCACCCGCAGCGAGCCGCTCGGCCCTGTGCGCACCATTGCGGTCACTGGCGGCAAGGGCGGCGTGGGCAAGACGAATGTGTCGGCCAACCTGGCCGTGGCACTGGCTGGCATGGGCAAGCGCACGCTGCTGCTGGACGCCGACCTCGGCCTGGCCAACATCGACGTGATCCTGGGGCTGAACCCCACCTTTACGCTGGCCGACCTGGTCGCCGGCCGCTGCACGCTGGATGACGTCATCGTCGAAGGCCCGAACGGCGTGCTGGTGGTCCCGGCCGCATCCGGCCGCCGCCACATGGCCGAGCTGGCCCCGGCCGAGCACGTTGGCCTGGTCAACGTGTTCTCCGAACTGGAGCGCGAGCTGGACATCATGGTGGTGGACACTGCCGCGGGCATCACCGATGGCGTGCTGACCTTCTGCCAGGCCGCACAGGACACCGTGGTGGTGGTCTGTGACGAGCCGGCCTCGATCACCGACGCCTACGCACTGATCAAGGTGCTGTCGCGCGAGCGCGGCGTGGACCGCATCCAGGTGGTGGCCAACATGGTGCGCGACCCGAACGAGGGCCGCGTGCTGTACGAAAAGCTGACCCGCGTCTGCGAGAAGTTCCTTGCCGATGTCTCGCTGAACTACCTCGGCTGCGTGCCGCAGGATGACTGGCTGCGCCTGTCGGTGCAGCGCCAGCAGCCGGTGGTGAAGGCCTATCCGTCCAGCCCGGCGGCGCTGGCGATCACCGAGATCGCGCGCCGTACCGCGCGCTGGCAGGCGCCGACCGAACCGCGTGGCGGCGTCGAGTTCTTCCTCGAACGCATCCTCAAGCAGCGTGGGGTGACGGCATGAAAGGCGCAGCCCAGTACAGGGAAGTGCAGCGCTCGGCGGCGAACGAAGTCATCGCCCAGCATTCGGACCTGGTGCGGCGCATCGCCCACCACCTGGCCGCGCGCCTGCCAGCCAGCGTCGAGGTCGACGACCTGATCCAGGCCGGCATGATGGGCCTGATCGAAGCCTCGCGCAGCTATGACGCCGACCAGGGTGCTTCTTTCGAGACCTACGCCTCGATCCGCATCCGTGGTTCGATGATCGACGAGATCCGCCGTGGTGACTGGGTCCCGCGCTCGGTGCACCGCCGTGCACGTGATGCCGCCGCCACCATCCGCCGCCTGGAACAGAGCAGTGGCCGTGCCGCCAGCGCCACTGAAGTGGCCGCCGCGATGGAGATGCCGCTGCCTGAGTACCTGCGGCTGATGGAAGACGCTGCACGTGGCCAGGTGCTGAGCCTGGAATCGCGCATCGAGGACCAGGGCGAGCTGGACACCGTCGCCCAGGGCGGGCCGACCCCGCAGCAGGTACTGGAGCGCGGTGAGTTCGGTCGCGAGCTGGGCAAGGCCATCGGCCACCTGCCCGAGCGCGAACAACTGGTGCTCTCGCTGTACTACGAGCAGGAACTGAACCTGAAGGAGATCGGCGCGGTGCTCGGCGTGAGCGAGTCGCGGGTCTGCCAGATCCACGGCCAGGCGGTACTGCGCCTGCGTGGCCGGCTGAAGCTGTTCGAGGCTGCCGACGCAGGCCTCGAAGAATGAACATCCCCGAGGCGGCTGCCCCCGGCCGTCCGGAATGAACAACAAAGGAATTCTGCTTTGAACAAGAACATGCGCATCCTGATCGTCGACGACTTCTCGACCATGCGTCGAATCGTCAAGAACCTGCTGGGCGATCTGGGCTTCACCAATACCGCCGAAGCCGAGGACGGGCATGCCGCGCTGTCGCTGCTGCAGAGCCAGCCGTTCGATTTCGTGGTCACCGACTGGAACATGCCGGTGATGACCGGCATCGAGCTGCTCAAGGCGATCCGTGCCGATGCCAAGCTGAAGACCCTGCCGGTGCTGATGGTCACGGCAGAAGCCAAGCGCGAGCAGATCATCGAAGCCGCCCAGAGCGGCGTGAACGGCTACATCATCAAGCCGTTCACCGCGCAGACGCTGGAAGAGAAGCTCGGCAAGATCTTCGAACGCCTGGCGGCCAGCGCCTGATGGATACCACGGTCGACAAGAACGCCCTCGCCCTGCGCCTGCAGGAAGCCCTGGACGCACTCGAGTCCGGTGACGAGACCGCCTGGCGGCAGCGCATCGACGGGCTGGTCGCGCTGCGCACGCAGCCGATGATGAGCGGCCTTTCGCGGCTGGCCCGCGAGCTGGGACAGGCGCTGGGCGAACTGCCGACCGTGCCGAGCGAAGCCGGCGAACTGGACGACGCCTGCGCGCGACTGGACCACGTGGTGGCGATGACCGAACAGGCCACGCACCGCACCCTGGACCTGGCCGAGGAATGCCGCAGCCTTACCGAACAGCTGCGCGCCGAAGGCCTGCAGCCGGGCCAGGACGCGCAGCTCGAGCGCATCCGCCACAACCTGACCGAGATCGCCCTGACCCAGAGCTACCAGGACCTGACCGGGCAGATCATCCGTCGCGTGGTCGGCATCGTCCGCCGCGTGCACGAAGGCTTCGGCGCGCTCGGCCTGCCGCCGGAACAGCATCGCACCGACCCGGAACTGGCCGGGCCGGCACTGAAGGGACTGGACCGCCACGCGGTCTCGCAGAACGACGCCGACGACCTGTTGTCGGATCTGGGGCTGTAAGCATGAGCGCGGTATCCGACGACATCACTGCCGATTTCATCATCGAGGCGCAGGAGATCCTGGATCGCCTCGGCGAACAGCTGGTGTCGCTGGAGCAGGCACCGCAGGACAGCGACCAGCTCAACGCGGTGTTCCGTGGCTACCACACGCTCAAGGGCGGCGCCGGCTTCCTCGGCGTCACCGCCATGGTCGAGCTGTGCCATGCCGCTGAAGAGGCGCTGGGCGCCGCACGTGCCGGCCAGGCCGTGCTGCAGGCCCACCACTTCGACGCGGCCCAGCAATCGCTGGACTACCTGCAATCGATGCTGGACGCGGTTTCCTCCGGCACCGAGCCGGGCTATGCGCCGCCGGACCTGATCGCACAGTTCGACGTGCACAGCGGTGCCGTGGCTGCACCCGCCGCCGCCGCAGCACCCACCGCGGGTGGCAGCGACCTGATCACCGACGACGAATTCGAGGCTCTGCTCGACCAGCTGCATGGTGGCAACGCGCCGACCGCGGTCGCGCCAGCGAAGAAGGCCGACGACGGACTGATCAGCGAAGACGAGTTCGAAGCCCTGCTCGACCAGCTGCACGGTGGCGCGGCACCAGGCACCAAGCCTGCGGCCGTGGTGGCACCGGCACCGATCGCAGCGCCGCGCCCGGTCGCCGCACCGGCACCGGCGGCGAAGCCGGCCGCCAAGCCGCTGGCCGAGGCCGAACATACCGTGCGCGTGGACACCAAGCGCCTGGACGCGATCGTCAACCTGATCGGCGAACTGGTGCTGTCACGCAATCGGCTCAAGACCCTGCGTGCACGCCTGCGCGATGAAGAGCTGGACCGGGCCGTGTCCACTCTGGATATCGCCACCGCCCGCCTGCAGTCGGCAGTGATGCGCACCCGCATGCAGCCGGTGGGCAAGGTGTTCTCGCGCTTCCCCAAGGTTGCCCGCGACGTCGCCCGCTCGCTGAAGAAGGAAGTGGACCTGGAACTGATCGGCGCCGAGACCGAGCTCGACCGCAACCTGGTCGAAGCGCTGGCCGACCCGCTGGTGCACCTGGTCCGCAACGCCATCGACCATGGCGTGGAAATGCCCGACCTGCGCGAGGCACAGGGCAAGCCACGGATGGGCCATGTGCGCCTGTCGGCACAGCAGGAAGGCGACTACGTCAGCATCGAGGTACAGGACGATGGCGCCGGCATCGACCCGGAAAAGCTGCGCGCCAAGGCGCGCGAGAAGGGCCTGATCGATCCGGAAGCCGCCGCGCGCCTGAGCAGCGAGGAGTGCCTGCACCTGGTGTTCCTGCCCGGCTTCTCGACCAAGCAGCAGGTCACCGACATCTCCGGTCGTGGCGTCGGCATGGACGTGGTGCAGTCACGCATCCGCGAACTGAGCGGCCAGATCCAGATCCAGTCGGAACTGGGCCGTGGCAGCCGCTTCCTGATCCGCGTGCCGCTGACCCTGGCGATCCTGCCGACCCTGCTGGTGCAGGCCGGCGAGGACGTCTATGCGCTGCCGCTGGCCCGCGTGATGGAAGTGCTGCACGCGCCGCGCACCTCGCTGGGCTGGTTCGATGGCCGTGCCGTGCTCGACCGCCGCTCGCACACGCTGCCGCTGGTCGATCTGCGCCAGTGGCTGGATGTGACGCCGGCCGCCTCGCCGCTGCTGACCATCGTGGTGCTGCAGGCCGGCGAAGCGCGCTTCGGGCTGGTCGTGGACCAGGTACGCGGGCGTGAGGAAGTGGTCATCAAGCCGCTGCCGAAAGCGCTGCGCGGCCTGCGCGGTTATGCCGGTGCAACCTTGATCGGCGATGGTCGCATGGCGCTGATCCTGGACGTGGACGGGCTGCGATGAACCCCGCCGGGCCATGCCCGGCGCCCCGAAAACTGTGACTACCGTCTGTACGCGATCTACCGGTGTCTCAAGTCCCATTCATACACGCCGATACCGGAACCATGGATAGACTCAGCCTCATTGGACTCTTTCTCGCCCTGGCCTCGCTGGTCGGCGGCAGCATCCTCAAGGGCGCCGGCCTGGCGTCGTTGTGGTCGCCTGCGGCGTTCGTGATCGTCATCGTCGGCACCGTCGCCGCGATCCTGCTGCACACCTCGCCGGCGGTGTTCAAGCATGCCTTCAAGATCGTGCGCTGGGTCGTGCGCCCGCCGCACAGCGATCGCCGCGAACTGATCCAGCAGATCGTCGAGTGGAGCAACATCGCCCGCCGCCAGGGCCTGCTGGGCCTGGAATCGCAGGTGGAGGCGCAGCAGGACCCGTTCCTGCGCAAGGGCCTGCAGCTGCTGGTGGACGGCGTCGAACCCGAATCGATGCGGCACATGCTGGAAATCGAACTGGGCAGCCAGGAACACCAGGACCAGGCCGGTGCCAAGGTCTTCGAAGCGATGGGCATCTATGCACCGACGCTGGGCATCATTGGTGCCGTGCTTGGCCTGATCGCGGTGATGAAGAACCTGGCCGACCCGAGCAAGCTCGGCCACGGCATCGCCGCAGCGTTCACCGCCACCATCTACGGTATCGCCTCGGCCAACCTGCTGTTCCTGCCGGTGGCCGCCAAGCTCAAGAGTGTGATCTCGCACAACACCCGCGACCGCGAAATGGTCATTGAAGGCCTGATCTCGATCGCCCAGGGCGAGAACCCGCGCAACATCGAAACCAACCTCTCCGGCTTCCTGCACTGACATGGCCCGCCGCAAGCACCACGAAGAGCACGCCAACCACGAAGCATGGGCGATCCCCTATGCCGATCTGATGACGCTGCTGCTCGCCTTCTTCGTGGTCATGTACGCGATTTCCTCGGTAAACGAAGGCAAGTACCGGATCATGGCCGACGCGCTGACCGATGCCTTCGGGGGCGCGCCGCGCACGATCAATCCGGTACAGGTGGGTAACAAGCAGGTGCAGGGTGGCGGCTGGGACAGCCCCTCGGTGATCAAGTCCGGCACCAAGATCGGGCCCTCGGCGCCTGCGCCGTCGCACGACCCGACCCTGCTGCCGTCGATGGCCTCGCAGATGCGCATGCCTGTTTCGGTGCACAACCAGGAGCAGATCGCGCGCGCCGAGCGCCAGCTCAACAGCATCGCCGACCGCCTGACCGCCGCGCTGGCACCGCTGATCGACCGCGGCATGATCAGCGTGCGCCGCACCGAGCTGTGGATCGAAGTCGAGATCAACAGCGACATCCTGTTCCCCACCGGTTCGGCCGCGCTGGACGTGCATGCGCGGCAGACCCTGGCCAGCCTGGCCGAGGTCCTGCGCGACGTACCCAACAGCGTGCGCGTGGAAGGCCACACCGACAATGTACCGATCGCCACCGCCACCTTCCCGTCGAACTGGGAACTGTCGGCCGGGCGCGCGGCCAGCGTGGTGCACCTGTTCGCCGACCAGGGCGTGCAGCCATCACGGCTGGCGATGGTTGGCTACGGCCAGTTCCGTCCGCGCGAAGAGAACGACAGCGCGCAGGGGCGCAACCGCAACCGCCGGGTGATGGTCATCATCCTGGCCGACACCTCGCACTCGGTGGATCCGCTTGGCCAGCGCCTCAATGCGGCCACCGGCGCCGTCGACGACAGCACCACCGAACAGGCCGCCGCAACTCCGGCTACCGCCCCCACCTCCCCCATCGCACCGGTGAAGTTGCCGCCGGTGCCGGCTGGCAGCCGCGTCGGCGCCGCCGTTCCCCCGGCAATGAAGGAGTAATCCGATGCGCATCTGGGCAGTCGCCAACCAGAAGGGCGGAGTCGGCAAGACCACCACCACCCTCGCCCTCGGCCGCGGACTGGCCGCACTTGGCCATCGCGTGCTGCTGATCGACCTCGATCCGCATGCCTCGCTCAGCCGCGCGTTCGGCGTACCGGTGGACCCGCCGCCGGCTGGCGTGCTGGAGCTGTTCGGCGCCCCGCCCGCCGATCTTTCCAGCCTGTGCCATGCCAGCAGCATCCATGGCCTGGACTATGTCTGCGCACAGTCCGCGCTGGCCACGCTGGAACGCCGCAGCGCCAACCAGCCTGGCCTTGGCCTGGCGCTGCAGAATGCGCTTGCGCGCCACCAGGGCCAGCACGACTACATCCTGCTGGACTGTGCCCCCACCCTTGGCCTGTTGATGATCAACGCACTGGCCGCTGCCGACCGCCTGATCATTCCCACCCAGGCCGAGCCGCTGGCCCTGCATGGCCTGGACGGCATGGTCCGCACCGGCGAGATGGTCGAGCGCTCGCGCCGCCGCCCGCTGCCGATCTCGATCCTGCCGACCCTGTTCGACCGCCGCACCCGCGCCGGCAACGAGTCGCTGCGCACGATGCAGGATCGCCACGGCACCCGCGTGTGGGAAGACGCCATTCCGATCGACACCCGCATCAGCAACGCCGCCGGCCTGACCCTGCCGAGCGTTGGTGAGGACTACCCGGGCCGCGGCCTGGCCGCCTATCGCCGCGCGCTGAACTGGATCCTCGGCGAGGATGCCCGCGCCCTGGAGCAGGCCGCATGAACAGCACCGGAGTACTGGACGACTACCTGGACGAACTGCTGGGCGAAGCGATCGCCGTGGCACCACCGGCTGCACCGCCGCCGGCGAGCGACGAAGCGTGCCCAGCAATTGCAGCCGACGCCGAACGCGAGCCGACCTGGGATGACCTGCCGGCCGAGGTGATCTACGAAACCGAGACCGTCGCCGCTGCGCCTGCCGTCGACAACGCCGCACTCGCAGCCGCCTTCGACGCGGCCGCAACGGCTGAGCGCGAACCCACCTGGGACGATCTGCCCGCCGAAGTGATCTACGAAACGGAGACTGTTGCTGCTGCCGCGGCAGAGGACGACGCAGCACTGGAGGCCGCCTTCGAGGCCGCCGCAATGCCTGTCGCCGCCCCCGAGCGCGAACCGACCTGGGATGACCTGCCTGACGAGGTGATCCACGAGACAGCCCCTGCTCCCGCCACCGCCAAGTCCGGCCCGGAACCTACATGGGACGACCTGCCGGACGAAGTGATCTACGAGACCGATCCGGCCGACAGCCATCGACTCGCCCACACCGACAGCCCCGGCCTGGAGGCCGCGTTCGAGGCCGCTGCCGGCGGCGAGGACGTTCCTGCGCCACCAGCGGCCGTGGTCGCAGCACCCGCTCCAGTTGCACGCACCGATGCCGCGCCGCCACCGCGCGTGGCCGTGGACGCGCCAGCAGGCAACCGCCCGAGCAGCTGGCAGGAGCTGCAGGCACAGGCACATCGGCCCGCCAGCAGCCCGCATCCGCAGAACCGACGCGCCGGCGAGCGCACCTCGCGCTGGCTGCGCCTGCGCTGCGGCACCCAGGCCTATGCACTGGAACTGCTGAAAGTGCAGGAAGTGGTGCTGCCGGTGCCGCTGCTGCCGTTGCGCGGCACTGCGCCGGCCATGCTGGGCATCATGAACCTGCGTGGCCAGGTGGTACCGGTGATGGACCTCGGCCTGCACCTGGGCGCCGCGGCCGCCGAAGACGACTCACAGACCCGCATCGTGGTGCTGGAGGAAGACGGCGAGACCATCGGCCTGCGCGTGTCGGCAGTGGAAGATGTCGCCAACCTCACCGATTCGCAGATCGAGCCACCCGATACCGCGCGCATCTGCCAGATCTCCAACGACCTGTTCCGTGGCGTCGCCAGGGTCAGCCAGCGCCCGATGATCCTGCTGGATGCCACCCGGTTGTTGAGTTGAGCGGAAAAAAAGGGGACGGAGGGGATTAAGTCGCAAGTGGCTCGGCGCTTTGCGCCGAAGCGGTGCCTGTCGGGGACGCAAGGAGTTGATCCGGTGGATCAACACCTTACGTCCCCACTGCGCGGTCGCCGTTGCCGAGGGGGCTGCAGTAGAGCCAGGTCGCTTGCGACTTAATCCTCTCCGTCTCCTTTTCAACAGCGACCGCATCGACGCACCGCGTCGATTCCCCTAAAGAACCCCGCCGGGGTGCCGTTATGGATCACGGAACCGTTTGTCCGGAGCAACGATGAGCACTGTCGAACTGGGTGGGGATCTCGGCATCGAGAGCACCACCGAGCTCAAGAACCGCCTCGCCCCGCTGGTGGCGCAGGCAGGCGAGCTGACCCTGGATGCCAGCCAGGTCGCCCGCATCCACACAGCCGCCGTGCAGGTGCTGTGTGCGTTCGTGCAGGCCCGCCGCGAGGCAGGCCTCGGCACCGGCTTCCACGGTTGCACTGCAACCTTCCGTGACGCCGCGCGCCTGCTGGGCGTCACCCAGGCCCTGGGCCTGGACGTAACCCATGACAACCTGAAATCTGTGGAGAACGCTGCATGAGCGCACGTATCTTGGTGGTGGACGATTCGGCGTCAATGCGCCAGATGGTGTCCTTCGCCCTCACCTCGGCCGGTTTTGCCGTCGAAGAAGCTGAAGACGGCGCGGTCGCGCTCGGTCGCGCCAAGGGCCAGCGCTTCAATGCGGTAGTCACCGACGTCAACATGCCGAACATGGACGGCATCGCGCTGATCCGCGAACTGCGCCAGCTGCCGGACTACAAGTTCACGCCGCTGCTGATGCTGACCACCGAATCGGCCGCCGACAAGAAGTCCGAAGGCAAGGCCGCCGGTGCCACCGGCTGGCTGGTCAAGCCGTTCAATCCGGAACAGTTGGTCGCCACCGTGCAGAAAGTGCTGGGCTGATCGCCCGCCACCGCTCCCCCTCTTCGCTTCCGGACCACCACTGCCATGAGCATGGACCTGCAACGCTTCCACGCCACCTTCTTCGAGGAGAGCCGCGAAGGCCTCGACGCGATGGAGGCTGGCCTGCTGGCCCTGGAATCGGGGCAGCAGGACGCGGAGATCATCAATTCGGTGTTCCGCGCCGCCCACTCGATCAAGGGCGGCGCCGGCACCTTCGGCTTCGATGCGATCGCCGGCCTGACCCATGTGCTGGAAACGCTGCTCGATGAGCTGCGTGCCGGCAAGCGGGCGCTGGAAGGCCACGCCGTCGACGCCATGCTGTCCTCGGTGGACGTGCTGCGCGCCCTGCTGCGCGAAGCCGAACACGGCCAAGCCGCCGATCCCGCCGCAGTTGCTGCGGTGAAGGCGCGCCTGGAGGCGGTTCTTTCCGGGGAGGCCGCAGCGAGCGCCCCCGCGGCCGCCGCAGCCAAGGTGGACGATACGCCGGAAGCCTGGCAGATCGGTTTCACCCCGGCGCCATCGCTGTTCATGAGCGGCAACGACCCGCTGCGCATCATCCGCGAACTGGAACATCTCGGTTCGCTGCAGGTCGCCGCGCGCATGGAACGCCTGCCCGGCTTCGCCCAGCTCGACCCGCTGGAGGCCCACCTGGCGTGGGATCTCGGCCTGGTCGGCAAGGTGCCGCGCAGCAAGATCGAAGACACCTTCGCCTGGGTGCTGGACGACTGCGAACTGGACATCCGTCCGGCTGCGCCGCCGAGCCTGGCCACCGAGGCACCTGCCACACCCGCCCCTTCCACACCGGCTGCCGTTGTACCGGCGGCACCCGCCGCCGCTGCCAGCAGCGTTGGCGGCCAGGAAGCCGAAACCTCGATCCGGGTCAGCGTCGACAAGGTCGATGCGCTGATCAACCTGGTCGGCGAACTGGTCATCACCCAGGCCATGCTCAAGCAGGTCTCGCACGCGCTGGACCCGGTCCACGCCGAGAGCCTGTTCGCCGGCCTGGACCAGCTTGAACGCAACACCCGCGACCTGCAGGAAGCGGTGATCGGCGTGCGCATGCTGCCGGTCGATGCGGTGTTCCGCCGCTTCCCGCGCCTGGTCCGCGACCTGTCCAGCCGCCTCGGCAAGCAGGTCCGCCTGCGCACCGTCGGCGAAGGCACCGAACTGGACAAGGGCCTGATCGAAAAGATCGCCGATCCGCTGGTGCACCTGGTGCGCAACTCGATCGACCACGGTCTGGAAATGCCCGACGTACGTCGCGGTGCGGGCAAGGACGAGACCGGCACGATCACCCTGGCAGCCTCGCATCAGGGCGGCCATATCGTCATCGAAGTCAGCGACGACGGCCGCGGCCTGGACCGCGCCAAGATCCTGGCCAAGGCCACCGAACGCGGCCTGGCGGTGCCGGACAACCCGACCGATTCGCAGGTCTGGGACCTGATTTTCCAGCCGGGTTTCTCCACCGCCGATGCAGTCACCGACCTGTCCGGCCGTGGCGTCGGCATGGACGTGGTCCGCCGCAACATCCAGGCGCTGGGGGGCGAGGTCCAGATCGAAAGCAGCCTCGGCGCCGGCACCCGCACGCTGATCCGCCTGCCGCTGACCCTGGCCATTCTCGATGGCATGACGGTGGCGGTGGCCGGTGAAACCCTGATCCTGCCGCTGGCTTATGTGCTTGAGGCCCTGCAGCCGCAGGCCGAGGACATCCGCAGCATGGCCGGCGAAGGCCGCGTGCTGCGCGTGCGTGGCGAGTATCTGCCGATCCTGTCGCTGAGCGAGTACTACGGCTACGGCAACCGCGCACCGGGCAGCGAATCGCTGGTGGTGGTGGTTGAAGGTGATGGCCAGAAGATTGCGCTGGAAGTGGACGAGCTGGTCGGTCAGCAGCAGGTGGTGGTGAAGAACATCGAGAACAACTACCGCCGCATCGGCGGGGTATCCGGTGCCACCATCCTTGGCGATGGCCGCGTGGCCCTGATCGTCGACATCGGCGGTCTGGTGCGTTCGCTGCGGATGCCGCAGGCCGCCTGATCCACGTTGAATGCGTGCACTGAGCCGCCGCCCTTCGGGGCGGCGGTTTTCGTTTGCGCGCACGGCCACGATCTGACCGCGCCCGCTTCGCCAGGCATACCGTGAACTCCGTCTGCACGAAGGTTTCGGGCGCAACCTTGCCGTTCAAGCGAAAGCCCTTTCATGGCACCACTTTCGCGACGTCATCCCTACGCAACCGAATGTGATCTGCGTCCATAAAGTCCATCCGAACTGCGCCGCTATTTCGCTTTGACGGCCGTCACCGAACCCCCACCGGGCACCACCGTTCGCTCTGCAACCACCCCCAGCCGACGCAACGACGCCGGCGCCCTGCCCACCTGGAGCACCCTGCATGAAGTGGTTCCACGATCTGCCCATCGCCCGCAAGCTGGCCGTGGGGTTCACCCTCACCACCTTGATGACCCTCGTCCTCGGCGCATTCGCACTGCTGCGGCTCAACGAGGCCAACAAGCAACTGGGCGAGATGGCCAGCAACGATATTCCCTCGGTGCAGCATCTCGGCGAGGCGCGCTCGCAACTCGGCGAGTTCCGCACCTACGAGCTGGCTCTGTTGAGCATGCTCGACCAGCCTGACAAGGTGGCCGACTACTACAAGCGCATGGACGACACCGCCAAGGCCGTACATGACGAACTGGCCGCCTACTCGGCACTGCCAGCCCTGGCCAAGGAGCGCGAGCTGTACGCTGCGGCAAACGTGCAGCTGGACCGCTACTTCGCTGCCAACAAGGCCATGCGCGAAGCCGTCGCGGCAGGCGACGGCACCTTGGCGCGGCAGATCTCCGACGAACAGTCGCGCCCGGCCCGCCGTGACCTGTTCGCTGCGATGAAGACCCTCGGCACCCATATCGCCGGCCTGATGGATGCCAAGATCGCCGATGCAAATGCCACCCACCGCGCCAGCATGATCGCCATCATCGGCTGCATCGTGCTGCTGTCGCTGGTGGCAGCCGCGCTGGCAACGGTCATCTCGCGCGCCGTCACCGGCCCGCTCGGCAAGGCCGTGCACGCGATCCAGGCCGTTGCCCGTGGCGATCTCAGCGTCAGCACCCAGGCCACCAGCAAGGACGAAGCCGGCAAGATGCTGGCCGCCACCACCGAAATGACCGCGATGCTGCGCCGCTTCTCCGAGCAGACCCAGCTGATGGCGCAGATGCACGCCGGTCCGGACATCAGCCATCGCATTCCGGAAGACTTCCCGGGCGTCTACGGGCAGCTGGCCAGCGGCATCAACACGGTCATCTTCGAACATCTCGACGCGATCCGCGATGCCATCGACGTGCTCAACCAGTACGCCACCGGCAACCTCACCCCGGACGCACGCCGCCTGCCCGGCAGCCGCGCGATCCTGCACGAGTCGATGGATGCGGCCAAGGCCAGCCTGCTGGCCATCAACACGCAGATCCAGCAGCTGGCCTCGGCCGCCGCAGCCGGCGACTTCAGCCAGCGCGGTGATGCGCAGCGTTTCGATCACGATTTCCGCGTGATGATCGAGCAGCTCAACAGCATGATGCAGGTCGCCGACGGCAACCTCGGCCAGCTCTCGCAGCTGCTGCAGTCGATCGCCGCCGGCGACCTGACCGCGCGCATGGACGGCCAGTTCAACGGCGTGTTCGCACGCATGCGTGACGACGCCAACACCACCGTCGCGCAGCTGACGCAGATCGTCGGCCAGATCCAGGCCAGCGCGTCCAGCATCACCCTCGCCGCTGGCGAGATCGCGTCGGGCAACAGCGATCTGTCGCGCCGCACCGAGCAGCAGGCCGCCAATCTGGAAGAAACCGCCGCGTCGATGGAGGAGCTGACCTCCACCGTGCGCCAGAACGCCGAGCACGCCCGCCAGGCCAATCAGCTCGCCATCGGCGCACATGGCGTCGCCTCGCAGGGCGGTGAAGTGGTCGGCCAGGTGGTCACCACCATGTCGGCCATCGAAGCCTCGTCGAAGAAGATCGCCGAGATCATCTCGGTCATCGACGGCATCGCCTTCCAGACCAACATCCTGGCGCTGAACGCCGCAGTGGAAGCCGCACGTGCCGGCGAACAGGGCCGTGGCTTCGCCGTGGTCGCCAGCGAAGTGCGTACCCTCGCCCAGCGCTCGGCTGCGGCCGCCAAGGAGATCAAGGGCCTGATCGATGATTCGGTCGGCAAGGTCGCCGAAGGCTCCAGCCTGGTGCACCAGGCCGGCAGCACCATGGGCGAGATCGTCGCCTCGGTGCAGCGCGTGACCGACATCATGGCCGAGATCTCTGCGGCTTCGCAGGAACAATCGGCCGGCATCGAGCAGGTCAACCAGACCGTGGTGCAGATGGACGAGACCACCCAGCAGAACGCCGCGCTGGTGGAAGAAGCCACCGCTGCCGCACGTGCAATGGAAGACCAGGCCGTGCAGCTGGGTGAAGCCGTGGCCCGCTTCCGGCTGGCATCACAGGGCACGACGGCCATCCCGGCACGCCCGCTGGCGGCACCGGTGCCGCGCCAGGTCGCAGCCGCCGCACCGGCCGCAAAGCCGGTCCCGGCGCGTACGCTGCGCACGGCGACGGCCCAGCCGGCGCTGGCCGCAGACGGCGACTGGCAGGAGTTCTGATGTACCCGGGGTGGGGGGGGGGGGGGGGGTGGGGGGGAGGGGGGACACCCAACCCCGCACGAGACGGAAAGAGAACGAGAGA
>NZ_JBDJKU010000024.1:0-57321 GCF_039673015.1 Stenotrophomonas sp. TWI1409 | reverse complement strand
GGGGGGTGTGTTTATTACGCAGGGGCCCGCCGCGGCCCCCCCCGCTCTCCACCTGGCGCGCCGCCCCCCCCCCGGCACTACCCGCTGCGGGTCAGCGCTTGGGCTGCAGCATGGTGCCGGTGCACTTGGGCGAGCCGCAGCGGCACTCCCAGATCTTCTTCAGCTTGGCGGTGTGACGCTCGGCCAGGGTGATGCCGTAGTTGTAGGTCAACTCTTCGCCGGCCTTGATGTCACGCAGCGCCTCGATGAACACCTTGTCGCCGCGGCTGTCGCCGTCCTCGTCTTCCTCGATCACCGCCTCGCAGTTCGGGTCGCAGCTGTGGTTGATCCAGCGCGCGTCATTGCCCTTGTAGTTGGCATCGATCACCCAGTCGTCGTTGAGGGTGAACAGGAAGGTATGGCCACTTTCGACGTCGCCGCTGTCATCGGCATCAACGTCGCCGTGGCTGCGCAGCAGGCCCTTGTACTGGATCACGCGCTCGCCCTGCTTGATCGGGGCCACGGCGAACACGCCGTTGCCATGGATGGCGGACTTGCGGGCTTGGATCTTCTTCGGCATCGGCACGGGCTGTTTGCAGCGAATGGAACAGGGATTCTCGCCCATTCCGGGTGATTGCGAAAATCACCCCGTTGGCGCAGCATTGCGCCCTGGCAACGGCCCCGGTGTGTCCTCCCGGCCCGGCCCCAGCGCCGGCTGAATGCCCGGGTTGGATGGCGGCGAATAAAAGCGTACAATTTCAGTCCGCTTTAAGAACCACTCGCATCCCCATGTTGCGCGTCACCAAACTCACCGATTACGCCACCGTCGTGCTGACCGTGCTCGCCGCCCGTCCGGGCGAGGTGCTCAGTGCCACCGAGCTGGCCGAATTCACCGGTCTGGAGCCGCCCACCGTCAGCAAGGTGCTCAAGCCGCTGGCCCAGGCCGGCCTGGTTGAAGGCCTGCGCGGCGTCCGTGGCGGCTACCGGCTGACCCGCCCGGCCATCGAGATCTCGCTGTTCGAAGTGGTCGAAGCGATGGAAGGGCCACTGGCCCTGACCGAATGCAGCCACGACCACCACCAGTGCGGCATGGCGCCCAAGTGCGGCGCGCGCAGCAGCTGGCGGCTGATCAACGACGTGGTTTCCGAGGCCCTGCGCGATGTCACCCTTGCGCAGATCCTGCCCCCTCTCCCCCTTGCCGATGACGAACAGCGCCGCACCATCGCTGTCGACGTCGTCTCCTGATCCGTAGGCAGCCCCCCATGGCCACCGAAACCATCGAAAACGTCGCCCACGACGACACCCCCAACCGCGAGATCCACGAGCAGCTCGGCCGCAAGTATTCGGCCGGCTTCATCACCGAGATCGAATCGGACTCCCTGCCGCCGGGCCTGGACGAGGACACCATCCGTGCCCTGTCGGCCAAGAAGGAAGAGCCGGAGTGGATGACGCAGTGGCGCCTGGACGCCTACCGCCACTTCCTGACCATGCCGATGCCCGACTGGGCCAAGCTGGAGATCGCGCCGATCGACCTGCAGGCGCTCAGCTACTACTCCGCGCCGAAGGGCCCGAAGTACGCCTCGCTGGATGACGTGCCCAAGGAGCTGCTGGACACCTACGACAAGCTGGGCGTGCCGCTGCACGAGCGTGCCAAGCTGGCCGGCGTGGCGGTGGACGCGGTGTTCGACTCGGTGTCCGTCGGCACCACGTTCCGCAAGGAACTGGCCGAGAAGGGCATCATTTTCTGCTCGATGTCCGAGGCCATCAAGGAACACCCGGAACTGGTCCGCCAGTACCTGGGCACCGTGGTGCCGGTGGGCGACAACTACTTCGCCGCGCTCAACTCGGCGGTGTTCTCCGATGGCAGCTTCGTGTTCATTCCCAAAGGCGTTCGCTGCCCGATGGAACTGAGCACCTACTTCCGCATCAATGCCGGCCACACCGGCCAGTTCGAGCGCACCCTGATCGTGTGCGAGGACAAGGCCTACGTGTCCTACCTGGAAGGCTGCACCGCGCCGATGCGCGACGAGAACCAGCTGCACGCTGCGGTGGTCGAGCTGGTCGCGCTGGAAGACGCGGAGATCAAGTACTCCACCGTGCAGAACTGGTACCCGGGCGACGAGAACGGCGTCGGCGGCATCTACAACTTCGTCACCAAGCGTGCCGAGTGCCGTGGTGCGCGCAGCAAGGTCACCTGGACCCAGGTCGAAACCGGCTCGGCGATCACCTGGAAGTACCCGTCCTGCGTGCTGCTGGGCGACGACTCGGTCGGTGAGTTCCACTCCGTGGCGCTGACCCATCACCGCCAGCAGGCCGACACCGGCACCAAGATGATCCACGTCGGCAAGCGCACCAAGAGCAAGATCGTCAGCAAGGGCATCAGTGCCGGCCGCGGCCAGAACACCTACCGCGGCCTGGTACGTGTGGACCGCAATGCCGATGGCGCGCGCAACTACACCCAGTGCGATTCGCTGCTGATCGGCAAGCAGTGTGGCGCGCACACCTTCCCCTACATCGAGGTGAAGAACCCGGGCGCCACCGTCGAGCACGAGGCCACCACCTCGAAGATTTCCGACGACCAGCTGTTCTACTGCCGCGCCCGTGGCATCAGCCAGGAAGACGCGGTGTCGATGATCGTCGACGGCTTCTGCAAGCAGGTGTTCCGCGAACTGCCGATGGAGTTCGCGGTGGAAGCCAAGAAGCTGCTGGAAGTCTCGCTGGAAGGTTCGGTGGGCTGACCGCCCGCCCCTGCCCCTCGCAAACGCATTCTCTTTACCGGCGGGCCGCGGCCCGCCCCACGGAAACCCCCACCATGCTGAAGATCGAAAACCTCCACGCCCGCATCGGCGACAAGGAAATCCTCAAGGGCCTGTCGCTGGACGTCCAGCCGGGCCAGGTGCACGCCATCATGGGCCCGAACGGCGCCGGCAAGTCCACCCTGGGCAATGTCCTGGCCGGCCGCGACGGCTACGAAGTGACCGGAGGCAGCGTGCAGTTCGACGGCGTCGACCTGCTGGAGCAGGACCCGGAAGCGCGCGCCGCCGCCGGCCTGTTCCTGGCGTTCCAGTACCCGGTGGAAATCCCGGGCGTGAACAACACCTACTTCCTGCGCGCGGCACTGAACGCCCAGCGCAAGGCGCGCGGTGAGGAAGAACTCGATTCCATGCAGTTCCTCAAGCTGGTGCGCCAGAAGCTGGCCGTGCTGCACCTGAAGGACGAACTGCTGCACCGTGGCGTCAACGAAGGCTTCTCCGGCGGCGAGAAGAAGCGCAACGAGATCTTCCAGCTGGCCGTGCTCGAACCGAAGCTGGCGATCCTGGACGAAACCGACTCGGGCCTGGACATCGATGCGCTGAAGAGCGTGGCCGATGGTGTCAATGCACTGCGCGCCGCCGACCGTTCGTTCCTGGTCATCACCCACTACCAGCGCCTGCTGGACTACATCAAGCCGGACGTGGTGCACGTGCTGGCCGATGGCCGCATCGTCAAGAGTGGCGGCCCGGAGCTGGCCCTGGAACTGGAAGCGCACGGCTATGATTTCCTGAAGGACCGGGTCGTGCCCGAGGCGGCGGTCTGATGAGCGCCCTGCTTGATTCGATGGCCCAGGCCTTCTGCGGCAGCGATGCGCGCCGCGAAGTGCTGGACGCGGCCCTGCGCGACGGCCTGCCGGCCGCCCGCAACGAAGCCTGGAAGTACACCTCGCTGCGCCAGCTGGAGCGCCGTGCGTTCGCGGCTGCACCACTGCAGGGCCCGGCGCTGGATGCCGCGCTGCTGGAGGACATCCCGGCACCGCGCCTGGTGTTCGTCAACGGCCGCCTGGATGCCGCGCTGAGCGACGTGCAGGCGCTGCCGGCCGGCGTGCAGCTGCAGCCGCTGTCGGCCGCACTGGCCTCCGGCGAAGACGCCGTGCGTTTCCTTGGCCGTCGCTACGAGCGCAGCGAAGAGATCTTCTCCCGCCTCAACGCTGCGCTTGCCGATGAAGGCGCGGTGCTGCGCGTGGATGAAGGCGTGCAGGTCGAAACGCCGCTGCAGCTGGTATTCGCCAGCGTCGCCGGCGACACCGACCTGGCCTGGCACCACCGTCACCTGATCGAACTGCGTGCCGGCGCCAGCCTGGGCGTGGTCGAGCATCGCTTCAGCGTGGGTGACTCCGCCCACCTGGACAACACCGTGCTGCATGCCCACGTCGCCCGTGATGCCGTGCTCAAGCACGCCCGCGTGCAGGCAGGCAGCGCGCGCCAGACCAGCTTCCTGCGCACCGACGCGGTGCTGGCCCGCGACGCGCAGTACCACCGCGTCGACCTGGAACTGGGCGCCGCGCTCAGCCGCCATGAACTGAACGTGCGCCTGGAAGGCGACAATGCCCAGCTGACCGCCAACGGCGTGCTGCTTGGCAATGGCCGCCGCCACGTCGAAACCCGCCTGGGCATCGACCACATCGCACGCGATACCGCCTGCGAACTGCTGTGGCGCGGCGTCGCCGCCAACCGCAGCCGCGTGGTGTTCCATGGTGGCATCCAGATCCGCGAAGGCGCCGATGGCACCGACGCGAACCTGTCCAACAAGAACCTGCTGCTGTCGGCCGATGCCGAGATCGACACCCAGCCGACGCTGGTGATCGACGCCGATGAAGTGAAGGCCGCGCACGGCGCGACCGTCGGCCAGCTCGATGCCAATGCGCTGTTCTACCTGCGCTCGCGCGGCCTGCCGCAGGCACAGGCGCAGGCACTGCTGAGCGCCGCGTTCTGCCACGAGCCGCTGAAGATTCTGCCCGATGCGCTGCGTGCGCAGCTGGCACGCCGCCTGGACAAGGCGCTGGCCGAGGCGGGTGTCGCATGAACCTGTCCACGCCGCGACCGATCGAAGAACGCACCGGCGCCCCCGACTGGGACCGCGTCCGTCTCGACTTCCCGCTGCTGATGCGTGAAGTGCACGGCAAGCCGCTGGTCTATTTCGACAACGCCAACACCGGCCAGAAGCCGGTGCAGGTGATCGGCGCGGTGGATGAGTTCTACCGTCGCTATAACGCCAACGTCAGCCGCGCGGTGCATGCACTGGGCAGCGAAGCCACCGATGCCTACGAAGGCGCACGCAACAAGCTGGCGCGCTTCCTCAACGTGCGGCCCAGCGACCTGGTGCTGTGCAGCGGCACCACCTTCGCCATCAACCTGGTGGCCTACTCGTGGGCGCTGCCGCGATTGAAGGCCGGCGACGTGATCCTGATCACGCGCATGGAGCACCACGCCAACATCGTGCCGTGGCAGCTGGTCGCGCAGCGCACCGGCGCCACCATCCGGGTGGCCGAGATCACGCCCGACGGCGCACTCGATCTGGATGCGCTGCGCGCGGCGATGACCCCAGAAGTCAAGCTGCTGGCGGTCACCCATGTCTCCAACGTGCTGGGCACGGTCAACCCGGTGCGCGAGATCTGCCGCGAAGCGCGCAAGCGCGGCATCATCACCGTGGTCGATGGCTCGCAGGCGGTGCCGCACCGCAAGGTCGACGTCGCTGCGATCGGCTGCGATTTCTACGCCATTACCGGCCACAAGATGTGCGGCCCGACCGGCACCGGTGCGCTGTGGGCCCGTCGCGAGCATCTGGATGCGATGCCGCCGTTCCTCGGCGGCGGCGAGATGATCAAGGAAGTCAGCTTCGACGGCACCGTGTTCAACGATGCCCCGCACAAGTTCGAAGCCGGCACCCCGAACATCGCCGGTTTCATCGGCCTGGGTGTGGCTGCCGACTACCTGCAGCAGCTTGGCCAGGAGAACGTGGAAGCCCGCGAAGCCGAACTGCTGGCGCACTTCACCGAAGAGCTGCGCCGCGTCGACGGCCTGCGCATCATCGGCGAAGCGCCGGAGAAGGCTGCGGTGGTCTCTTTCCTGATCGATGGCGCGCATGCGCACGACCTGGCGACCCTGCTCGACCTGGAAGGCGTGGCCGTGCGCTCGGGCCAGCACTGCGCGCATCCGCTGCTGCAGTACTTTGGCGTTGCCGCTACCTGCCGTGCCTCGCTGGCGTTCTATAACACGCACGCCGAGATCGAGCGGTTCATGACGGCATTGACGAAGGTGCGAAAGCTGCTGGGGTGAAGATTCGCCAGAATCGGGAAAGCATGAGAACGCCGCAGGAAACTGCGGCGTTTTTTATTGCGCGCTGGACGCAAGCAAGCAGAGGTGTGACCTGGAAACACCGAGTGATGCCAGGAATGGGCAATCTCACCGTAATGCCGATCCATCCACCATCAACAGCCTTGAGGCGCCGCCCCCTACATGCCGACAAGCATGGATACCCCGGAGGCAATCAAGAAGACGTACATCATCACGACGCCCCTCAACACCCACCGTTCCCCCTGATGGAGCGTCTGCCCTTTGGAAGTAAGGGCAAGCACTGCAATACCGCGCAAGCACCTAAGCCACCAATCAACCTTGATGATTCCGACTGCAGCGAGTACTTCCGGCCGTTCACGCTCGATTTTAAGCAACATCCTGTGAGCCGCAAATGCGTTTATCCACATGGCGCCTAGAATAATGGAAGCCAAAATGGGGAAGCTTTCAACAAGGCTTTTCATCGCTCTTCACCCTGGCGCCCCGCTATAAAAACTCGTCAAACACGCTCCGCAGATCAAATCAATCCGCAATTTCTGCAATACGGCAAACCCCTCCACCCACATCCACCCCAATCTTGACGTAGAGATTATTCGTAAAATACACATCCCCATGGCAAACCACGCGGACACTGCTCTCGTAGTAAGTTACAAGAAGTGAGGAATCAGTAGCGACCTCAGGCTTCACAACCCTACTTTCACCGACAGGAATTGATTCTACGCCTACCACATCACCACCAACCTCCAAGCTGACGCCATAAATCACGTCCCTTCCAACATTCTTTACAACAATCACCGGATCCGACAACCAATCACAACCCTGCAACCCCAGCGAAAGAACCACAGCAGCCAGGCATGATTGGATTCGACCACTCCACGCGGTTGAATACTCAGCATCCAGCTTGCATTTCGCCATCTCTTGCAGCCTCCGAACATGGAAACGGATTCCTGTGCGACTGCCGGAGCCACACAAGCCACGAGCACCCCCAACCGCGAGTACCACCCGAATCAACAGCGAACAGAGCCATTCATGGCTTAGTCCCAATTCAATACGCCGCGGGTGACGGGAAAGCCTGCGGAGCATGCCGAACAACCACCGGCGTTGCAGGCCCTTTGAAGCTACTCCATCACATAGCCCCTGCACGCCCAATCTTCTACGCAGCAATCAGCTATGGAGTCGATGCGTTCAAGGGCGCAAGAAGCCCCTTGACGTACCCACCGAGGCCAACAACGTCCTCAGCTGTACCAATCAGGTCCCGTCGCATCATCTTCTCGACATGCTCTACACCACCAAGTCGCGCGACAACATCCGCAAGGAAAGTGACATCTCCCGCAAACAACGTCACGTCCTGATCCAGCTTTACAACCCAGCGACTATTACGCGAGAACAAAAAATGATCACGCATGAAGTTCCCATCTGCCAGCCAGTAGGAGCGCAGGCCATCCAGACCTCGCTCAATTTCCACGGGGCTCCCCCCGTCGGAGCACTCGGAACATGGAACCGCGCACATCGCGATATCTGCAAAGTGCTCCGAAAGTACTTTCAGCCACGCCACCCAAACATCATTCGGAGCAAAATCCTCATACAGGTTGCGATCAAACGCCATCCCCGCCCAGTCTTCCCGGAGAAGAGGGAGATCCGGAGGGGTAGCATCCGAGAGGGATGCCGCAATGAAGTCTGGCAAGCAACATTTATTGTTCATGGCTTCTCTGACTGCACTCAAGCCCACTCATCAATACTCTGCCTAACGGCCAACACCTGTGCTTCGGCATAGCGGGGATCGCGAATACGGATATCGGCGTCATCAAGATAGTGCCATATCACGTGAGGAACCCCGATTTCATACGAAATTGACCGAAGCACGTCCTTGATAAATTCCGCCCTCTGGCACCAGCCAGACGCCTGTTCCACGGAAGCAGGCTCGGATTCCAACAGTCTCCGCAGACAGGCTAAAACGAGATTCTTTTCATCGATAGCGCTCAATGCGAAACCTCATATTCATCAACCAAGAGGAAATTCCCACAAAGCCTATCGACGTGATCGATCAGTTCGCAATGGAAGCCGTGGCGTTGTCCTTCCCGTGGTTGCCCATGCTGCCCCACTGCACGTCGACCTTAAACATCATCTGCAGAGGTATGTAGTGACCTGTCGGCACCCGCCTCGGACACCAGCAGAAGAATCCCTGTTATCACGAACCGCTTCATGGGAGCCGCGATTGATACTTGAAACTCACTTCAGATCTTCGAGATCAACGGACACGTCTCCGAAAGTCGCTCTTGGAATCGGACCTGGGACCCTCAACGACTGAACGTCAAGCGGGGCATGCATTTCGCCGAGAAGAAGATCATCCGTCGACCCGTCCGTCTTCCTAAGCCTGAACTCTCCAGTCACTGATACCCACGAATAGGCATACCGATTAAACACGTCACGCTGGAGATCTATTGGGCCCTTGATGCGAACTTGGGTCTCATCAGTCACTCCAGCTTCGAACAGCTCCTTGCTGGAGTTCAATACAAAGAGCCCCCGACTAACTCCGAGATAGCCCTCCACGCGTATCGATTTCCCATCGAATAGACGGGGGGTCGAAGCCAGCGCCCGGAAGCTGACTCGGCAAACTGGTTTCTGACCGATCCCACAATCCTTTGCGAGCGGCATCTGCCGTCTTTCCTGATCACCGCAACCGACCACGAAAATCGCCAAGAAGAAGGCCACGAAAAGCTGATAATTTATTCTCATTTCACAACCTCCGACACACCATCCTTGTTCAGCCTATAGACACCCGACGGGTCCGAAACGTAATTGATCGAATTTGTTTTCTTGTACGTTTCCACATCCCAATAAGAGAATGGCGAGTAGGCACGCTTGTATCCGTCCAATGCTGGATGCGTGTGGATATTGATCCCCCCTACGAGAGGCCTACCGGCAGTCCCACCCAGCCAGTCCACGTCACGAACCTGACTGGATATCCCAATATCGGAAAGGTGAAAGGCACCGCTATTCTTCATCACGATTTCCGCACTCACTTCCCATCCAAATCTAACAGAGTACTTCTGATAAACCTTTGAAAAAATCTTGGCAGCGCTGTCTGAATTCGCGTTCGGAATTGACTCCATCTTTTCCTTCGTAGCATCAACAACACCCTTCATAGCATCATACCGAGCCTGTGCATTTTCCTTTGTAAAGCCAGACGGGAGAGCCCCTCCGATTGCCGCCACTCTTACCCCGGCCGCAATGCCATTGTTTTTTATTTTGCTCCCAGTAATAGCCTGCCGAGCATCCTTGGGCTGCCTTCCATCCGGATCAAGGAACCGATACGGGTTCCCCAGCGCATACGCGTAGCGCCCAAAAGCAGCCACTGATGAAGCTATTGGATCGGCGGATAGAAATGCCCCAGTCTCCACATCATAGTACCGCTGCTGCATGTAACTCAGCCCCGTGCCCGAGTCCGTCACATGCCCCGTATACCCCGGCCCATCCTTCAACGGCCGATTCACCACCGCCCCATACGGCTCATACACCGTACGCTCGATGACGTTTCCGCTGGCATCGGTGATCGCCACCGGTGAACCCAGTGCATCAGTGTGGATGTACTCGACGACTTCCTGTGCGACCGCCGGAGCCACACAGGCTGCCAGCGCCACCACCGCGAGTACCGCCCGAATCAACAGCGAACAGAGTCCATTCATGGCTTAGTCCCAATTCAATACGCCGCGGGTGACGGGGAAGTCTGCGGACCATGCCGAACAACCACCGGCGTTGCAGGCCCTGACAATGTAGAGACTGGCGCAGTAGGTCCCGCCGCTCGACTGCACATAGGTCTTGGGGCCGGTGTACAGGCGCCGTCCAGCTCCGGAAGGCTCCAGCTGATACTCCGTTGCCCCCGGAACCGCGCGCCAGCCGACGCTGCACTGCACCTGATAGGGCGCCTTGCGCGTGCTGAGCCACTCCGCCACGTAGATCTGAGTGGCCGCAGGAGGAAGCACGACGGAGACACTGGCGATGCCCGAATAGGGACTGCACCCCGCGAAATTGCACGCCCTCACACGATAGGCATAGCTGCCATTACCACGGCTGGCACCAAAGCTGTTCCCGCCGCCGTTATGCACCACCGTCCAGCCACCACCGTTGGCACTCTCCTCCAGCACGAAGCTCTCGCTGTTGGCCGGCACCGACCAGCTCAGGCTGTACTGCGGCACGTTCACCAGGCCCGGTGCGCTGATCACCGGCTCGATCGTCGGCGGCCCGATCACCGCTACCGTCGACGTGGCCGACCACGGCCCGCAGCCTGCGCCATTGCAGGCGGCAACCCGATAGCCATAGCTGCCCACACCACGCGCAGCGGTGGCATAGGAACCTGCGTTGCCGTCGAACAGCGTGACCCATCCGCCACCATTGCTGCTCTCCTGCAAGGTGTAACGCGTGGCACCAGCCACCCCGTTCCAGCCAATACCAATACTGCCCGGCGCAGAGCGTGCCGGCGCAGAGAGACCTGGCGCAGTGGCAGGCGGATACACCACCGTCACCGCAGCCGTGGCGCTGTATCCCGTGCACCCCACCGGGTTACATGCGCGAACCCGGTAGTTGTAGCTTCCCGCTACCTTGCCACTGAAGGCCTTGGACTGACCGATGGCGTTATGCACCTGGACCCAGGCGCCACCATTGGCGCTTTCCTCCAGCTCATAGCGCTCGGCACCGGAAGCCGCAGACCAAGCCACGTTGTAGCTGCCGTTGAAGGCTGTGGCAGGCAGGTTCAAGGTCGGCACGGTGGATGGCGCCAATGCCACGGCCACTGACGCGACATTGCTCCATCCGCCGCACACCGCCCGGCAGCCGCGCACCCGGAACTGATAGGTCCCCGTGACCAGGCCGGTGCTGGTGAACGATTGCGCCGCGCCATCGAAGACCGTGCTCCAGGTGCCCGCAAGGGCACGCTGCAACTCATAGCGGTTGGCACCACCGGCCGGGCTCCAGGTCAGGTTCACGCTGCCCTGGGTGATGTAGCCCGGCGCACTCAGCGCGGGAACGCTGGGTGCGGCTTCACCATGCACCTGGGAAACCAGGCTGCCTGACAGGTAGAGATAGTCGGTCTGCTTGCCGGTACGTTCGTTGCGCTGGAATCGCAGCACGCCGCCGTTGTCGTAGAACGAGTAGATTGCCCCCTTGCCACTGGCACCAGCCTTCACCCGGCGACCGTGGGCGTCGTACTCGTAGCTCTCTGCTGTTCCGGCCGCGCGCAGCCGGTTGCCGTAGTCAAACGCGAAAGCCTGACCATTGCGCACCGAAAGATTGCCCTGCACGTCATAGCCAAGACCGGTCACGGTTGCGCCGGTTCCGGTTTCAATCACGTTGACCAGTCGATTGGTCGGATCGAAGTAGTGCGTACGATCGCGGCTGCCGACCTTGGCACGGCGCAGGTTGTCCAGCGCGTCATACTCATACAAGGCGTTGCCGAAGCCCGGCGCAGTGACCGTCCGCAACCGGTCCAGGCCGTCATAGGTCATGTCCCGGTTGCCGGGCGCCCCGGGCAGACCATCGGAAATGGCCATCACGTTGCCGCCAGCATCGTAGTCATAGCTGTCATCCAGCACTGCGGCCGCTGCAGTGGCATCGCGGCTGCGGTCGGGCAGCCCGCGGGCATTCTGGGTCAACGTGTGCACGATCCCATTGCCATATACGAAGCGGGCCAACGCGCCATTGGCAAAGTAACTGGCCTCCTTCGCATATCCGCCGACCGTCGTCGCCCGACCCAGTGCGTCCGGCGCATAGCTGACGACACGCCCACCCGGATAGGTATTGCTGGCCAGTGTGCCGTTGGCATCGTATCCATAGGCCAGGCTCAGGCTTCCCAGATCCGGATGCTGCAGGGTTTCGCCGCTGAGCAGGCGGCGGCGGTTGTACTGGTAGCGGTTGACGACCATCGGCCGGGCCGGATCGTTCTGCGTGCTGATCTCGGCCGGCAGACCATCAGGCGCGTAGGACCAGTTCTGATTTCCGCGCCCATCCGGGAAGATCAGGGACGACAAGCGGTTGGCGGCGTCGTAACTACGCTTCACCGCACGTCCGCTGGCCAGGGCTTCACTTCGGTTGCAGTCGGTGGTGCTGGTCAAACCCGTGCCGGCCGCCGACCACAGCACGTTGCCTGCCGCGTCGTAGTCCTGCACGGTCGCACCGGTTTCCGGCTCGATGGTCTTGCACAGCTGCTGGTAGCCGTCATAGACGTAGCGGCGGGTGAGCGACTGGCTGCCGTCTGCATTGCGGCGGGTGATCGCCAGCGGCTTGCCCAGCGTGTCGCGCTGGATCTCGGTCACCACGCCTTCCGGGTGCTGCAGCGTCAGCGGCATCTCGTAGCTGGGCTGGTCGTAGGCAAGGTGACGGGTCGTCGTGGCCTGGCCGCGGGGGTTGGTCACCTTCACCGACAGGTTGCCCACGTACTCGGTGCGGGTAACCAGTGCCCCAAGCTCGGACGATTGACTGACCACGGTGGGGCGGCCCAACGCGTCGTACTGCGTCGTGGTGCCGGTCAGGGCGGCATTGATATCGGAGAGCTGCCGCGTGGGATACGAGGCAAACACGGTCTTGCCGCTCGTGTCGTAGCGGGTGACCACGGCACTGTCCAGCACGTTGTTGGCGTTCTCGGTTACCAGCACCGGGCGGAACATCGCATCCAGGTAGGTATCGGTGCGCCGTCCGCCCTGCGTGCGGGAGTGCTTCCATGCCCCGGCGGGCACGCCCAGTTGCGCGCCACCCAGGCGCTGCAGGTCCATGGTTACGCCATTCCAGTTCACGCTGTCGCCGCCAGGGAACTGCTGGCTGCGCAGCCTGCCCATGCTGTCGTAGCTGAAGCTGGTGGTTGCGCCGGTTTCGTCGGTCAGCGAGGTGATCCAACCGTTGTCGTCGACGGCAACCGTGCGCACCGCACCATTGGGCGCTTCGGGCGTGGCCGGCATGCGGAGCTGCTGCGGAACACCACGCTTCCATCCCGACAGATGGCTGGTATTTCCACGGCCATCGGCCATCGAGGCAACCGTGCCGTCGGCTGCATAGGTCACCTGCTGCGCCAGGCGGCCAAATGCGTAGGCGCGCAGCGGCAGTGCTTTGGCCGTATCGAATTCGGTGCGGGACTGTTCGATGCCATTGAGCACACTGCGCGCTGTCTGGCCGTTCACCCATAGCGCGGGATTGTCGTAGTAGCTGGTGCTGGTGGTGCGACTCTGGCCTGCGGAATTCGCTTCAACGACGGTGACTTCGCGCGCAAATGCATCAAAGGCCTGCACGGTGCGGGTGAACTGCACGCCATCCTGTTCCACCACAGTGGATTGGACGGGGCGGTTGTAATGGGCCTTGAGATCGCTCGCACCGTACTTGAAGTCCTTGCCGGCCTCTTTCGGGAAGGGCGCCGCATCCAGCTGGGCATCTGGATAGTAGTTGTTGCGGTCAACGCGCACGACCGAGCCGCCCGATCGCGTTGTCGTGGACAGCAACAGGCCGTCGTTGTAGGCAACTTCCTTGCCGAACTCGTAGACGCGAACGACACCATCGGGCAACGTCTCGGTGGTGATCTTCGGCTCTGCCTGGCCTACGGGGATTACTGGACCGCCCAGGTCCTGGGCGAAAGCACCATTGAGATTGGTGTATTGATAGGTCCACTGTGCAGTGGGCATGCCCGGACCGCTGATGGTCTTGGTCACCAGCGACATTGCGTCACGGTAGACCGGCGTGTAGTTCCAGCCATCGGCAAACAGGTGATTGTCGCCAGAGGTCTGGCAATCCAGCTTCACATTCTTGCGCCCATGGCGGAACGGCCGGAACAGGAACGTCCCCAGCGCACCCGACGGATGCTGGATGCTCAGGGTGATCTCGCTGGGCACGATCTTGTTGACGCGCGAACATGTGGCCGGGTAGTCCATGTACTCCCAGATGCTCTGCCCGATGTAGTCGGCATACTTGTGGGTGACTGACAGCGGCGGCAGGTTGTAGACCCATTGGGTTCCGTCCGGCAGCGTCACTGTCCGCAGGATATCGGCCTCCGTGTACCCGTAAGTCCAGGTACGCCCAGCAGCGGTTGCGGATGCGATCAGTCCTTTCGCGTTGTAGCCCAGGCTGATCTCGCGGCCATCGTTGGCAACCATGCGCAACAGCCGGTCGCCACTCCACTCGTAGCGCACCCAGTTGCCGAAGCGATCCACAACCTGCGATGGGTACAGGAACACACGCTTTCGATTCAGCAGTGCATTGCTTTCTGGCCCGTAGGGTTGCAGCGTTGCACCGTTGTGGTGCTTGGCGACCATCCAGTCGAAGTAGTACTTGGTACCGTCCGGCGCATGACCAAGGAAGCCTTGTCCCGGCTGTCCGCTCTTCAGGGCGGTCAGGCAACTGAACGTCCAGCCGCCCTTGGTATTCCAAGGCGCCGGTTCGCCAAACTGTGGCTGCGGCTGGCGCGCATCTCCGCTGCCTCCCAGCACCGGCTCACTGCCACCACCCGGTAGAGAGAGTCGCACGCCATCCCAGAATGTAGTGGGACTGAAATTGACGGTCTGGGTTTTGCGACGGTTCCAGACCTCTAATGACGGAGGCGCCGCCACCGTACTGCAGCGCGCGGCAGGCGCCCAATAGCCGACAGACGCGGTCTCCGGCAGATCACCATAGACGCCGGACATGGACGGGATATCCAGGCCCCAATTCGAGAATGAGTTCTCTCCGCCGCCATCGTCATCGCTGTAGCTGCGGCCCAAGGTCATCGTCAGACTGCCATTGCCTGGAATCGAAATATCCGTGGCCTTGAAGCTGATCGAGCCGTCATAGAGGTTGACCTGCTCGCCGAAGATCTCGCCCTTCAGCGGTTCGACAAGGTCCCCGTACTTCAGTCGCTTGTCGTACTCCTGGCGCCAGGTGGGAACGATCTGGGCTGAAACGCCGACAGGTGCCAGCACACACAGGGCAATGACACCGAGAAACAGACCCTTGGCAGCCGTTGCGGCGCGCGGATGAGAAATGAGGCCAGACTGCATGAAGATCCTCCCTGGATCGACGTCCCTGTGTGCCCCACCTGCGCCGAACGGCAGTTGGCCTTCGACCAGGCGGCACCCACTCCGGCAGACAGCCACGCGTTACTTCACGGTGGGCGGGTGCTGACCATGAATATGAACGAATAATGAAGACGACGTCAACCCTGCGTATTGGCCACACTCGGCAAAGTTGACTCAAGCGGTAGCCTCCCGCGCCCTTCTCCGCTCCACCTAGAATGTGCCCATGAGCACCCTGACCTTCCGCGCCGCCACGTCGGCCGACATCCCCGCCCTCATTGCCCTCGTCACCTCGGCCTACCGGGGTGATGCCAGCCGCGTCGGCTGGACCACCGAAGCCGACCTGCTGGACGGCGCCCGCATCGATGCCGAAGGCATCCAGGCCGACCTGGACCGCCCGCGCTCCACCATCCTGCTGGCCGAACGCGACGGCCAGCTGGTGGCCTGCGCCCACGTCGCCGATGTCGACGGCAAGGGCTACTTCGGCATGTTCTCGGTCGACCCGGCCCAGCAGGGTGGCGGCGTCGGCAAGCAGCTGATGGACGCCGCCGAAGCGCACGCCGCACGCGAATGGAAGGTGCCGGTGATGCAGATGACGGTGATCGACGTGCGCGACGAGCTGATCGCCTTCTACGAGCGCCGCGGCTATCTGCGCACCGGCATCAAGAAGCCGTTCCCGTACGGCGACGAACGCTTCGGCATTCCCAAGCGCGACGACCTGCGCTTCGAGATCCTGGAAAAGCCGCTGGCCGGAGCCGCCGCGTGAGCGATACCTGGACCTTCGTCTGTGCCGGCACCGAGCTGCTGCCGGGTGAAATGAAGAGCGTGTTCGACGAAGTGACCGGCACGCCGATCGTGGTGTTCAACCTCGACGGTGAGTTGTACGCGCTGGAAGACCAGTGCACACATGAAGAGTTCGAGCTGTCCTCGGGCGAGTTCAACACCACCGAGGGCAGCGTGGAGTGCGTGCTGCACGGCGCGCGCTTCGACGTGCGTGACGGCCGCGCCCTGTGTGCCCCGGCCTACAGCCCTGTGCCCAAGTTTCCGGTGAAGCGCGAGCACGACGCTGTCTGGACCCGCGACGACCGGGATTGAGGCGGCGCTCGGCCCAGAGAGCCCCCCCCAGAGGGCGCCCCGCGGGAGAGCATCCACCCATGGGGTGGATCTACCGGAAGGCCATGAGGGCGCCCCCAGGCCGCTCCGGGGCGGCCCCAGCGGCCCGTCACGCCCCGCAGATGCGAATCATTATCGTTGATGTTATTCTACGTAACATCTTCGTAACGACTCCGCCCCCGCGCCATGGCTTCGCCCGCGCCCACCGCCACGCTGTGCCAGCTTGCCCGTCAAGGGTGGCCGCTGCTCGTGGCCGTGCTGCTGACGCTGGTGTTGGGCTGGTCGGCACTGCACGAAGGACGCGGCAACAACCCGGCTGCCCACGGCTGGCAGGCACACGCTGACGATCTGCAGCAGGTCATGCCGATGCCGGTCCCCCCGGCCGACGAGTGCCCGCATCATGCCGCACCGGCACCGGAGCCGCCGCTGGATGGCGAGGGCACCACGCCCTGTACCGGACTGGCTCCCGCGCGCGCCGCCCTGGTCGCGCATGTTCCGCTGTGGCGTTCCGACGCCCTGCGCTGGCAGCTGCACGATCCCGCACTGCGGTTGAACCCCGGCCACGCTCCGCCCGCACCGCACGCCAGCTGAGGCGCCCTGCGGCCGTTGCCGTGCGCCTGATTGCGTTTCCTGCCAGCCGAGCATGGCTCGGCTCTACAGAACCCACCTCCCGCCTGTCGCCGCACGTCCATCTGCGCCGGCTCGCGCTCGCCCTTTCCCGATCCAAGCCACCGCCACCCAGACCATGACCCACATCACGTCCCGCAAGCACGCTCCGCGCGTTTCCCTGCTCGCTACCGCAACCCTGGCCGCCGGCTTCGCACCGCTGGCCGCACAGGCGGCCGACAGCGCCGACGCCGGCTCCCGCAAGGCCACCGACCTGGACAAGGTGCAGGTGCGCGGCAGCTGGTTCAATCCGTCCTCGCCGAAGTTCACCGCCGAGCTGCTGGACACCCCGAAGTCGGTGTCGATCGTGTCGGAGAAGCTGATCGCCGAAACCGGTGCAACCAACCTGCAGGATGCATTGCGCATGGTCCCGGGTATCACCTTCGGTGCCGGCGAAGGCGGCAACCCGACCGGTGACCGCCCCTTCATCCGTGGCTTCGATTCGCAGAGCAACGTCTTCGTCGACGGCCTGCGCGACGTCGGCTCGCAGACCCGCGAGATCTTCGACCTGGAGCAGGTGGAAGTGGTCAAGGGCCCGAGCTCGGCCTACGGCGGCCGTGACTCCGGTGGTGGCAGCCTGAACCTGGTGAGCAAGACGCCGAAGTTGAAGAACGAAACCAGCGCCAGCATGGGCATCGGCACCGACAGCTACGCACGCGGCACCGTGGACGCCAACTACGTGCTGGGCGATGGCATCGCCGCCCGCCTGAACCTGATGAAGCACGAGTCGGACATCGCCGGCCGCGACGCTGCCAATGTCAGCCGCTGGGGCATCGCACCGTCGATCGCGTTCGGCCTGAACGGTCCGGCACAGCTGATCGCCAGCCACTACCACATGCAGAGCGATGACCTGCCGGACGCGGGTGGCTTCCCCTACAACAATCCGTTCTCCAGCGGCCCGAACGTGGCCAAGAACGGCGATGGCCGCCCGATGGTACCGGACCGCAACAACTACTACGGCCTGGTCGATCGTGACTTCCAGCGCACCCGTGCCGATATCAGCACTCTGGACGCCAGCTACGACTTCGGCGGCCACAAGCTGCGCAACATCGCGCGCCTGGGCAACACCAGCAACGACTACCTGTGGACCCAGCCGGACGACAGCAAGGGCAACCCGAACAATTACGGCACCTTGTGGCGCCGCACCAACAGCCGCGCCGTCGACGTCAAGAGCTTCGCGGACCAGCTGGGCCTGACCGGCGCGTTCCAGACCGGCGCACTGAAGCACAGCTACAGCGCCGGCGTGGAATACAGCGACGAGAAGATGACCCGTGGCAGCTACCAGATGACGCCGGGTACCGCCAACCCGCTCGAACCCCTCGCGGCCAACAGCTCGGTGTGCCGGGTGTCCGGCGCTGCCACCAACTACAACTGCACCGACTTCAATAATCCGAATCCGAACGATCCGTGGGCGGCCGGTCAGATCGTCTATCGCAGCAACAAGGCGCTGGACGTTGAACAGCGCACCAAGACCAAGTCCGCCTACCTGTTCGACACCATCGAGCTCAATGCACAGTGGAGCTTCAACGTCGGCCTGCGCTATGACGACTACTCCACCACCCTGCTCACTCCGGGCAGCGCCACTCCCCGTGTGCGCAATGACAACGACTTCCTGAACTACCAGGCCGGCGTGGTGTTCAAGCCGGCCGCCAACGGCAGCATCTACCTGTCCTGGGGCACCTCCTCGACCCCGCCGGGCATGGACGGTGGCGACGGTTCGGACGGCCTGAATGCCGGCGTCGCCGACCTCAAGCCGCAGGACACCAGGAACCTCGAACTGGGCACCAAGTGGGACCTGCTCGACAACCGCCTGAACCTGACCGCGGCGATCTTCCACACCGTGATGAACAACGCACGTGTGACCATCGACAACGGCACCAGCCAGAACGCCGGCAAGAAGGAAATCAACGGCTTCGAGCTGGGCTTCAATGGCCAGTTGACCGATGCCTGGAGCCTGTACGGCGGCTACACCTACCTGGATTCGGAACTGAAGGACAACGGCTTTGTCTGCGCCGTATCGGGCCGCACCTGCCCGAGCGGCATCTACGTGCCGTCGCCGAACAACGGCAACGTGTTCCCCAACACCGCCAAGCACAGCGCCAACCTGTGGACCACCTACCGCTTCCCGATCGGCCTGACCATCGGCGCCGGTGCGTTCTACTCGGACAAGCAGTACGGTGACGTCGCCAACACCAAGTGGATTGCCAGCTACACCCGCTTCGACGCGATGGCCAGCTACGCGATCCAGGACAACATCAGCCTGCAGCTCAACGTGCAGAACCTGACCGACAAGACCTACTTCACCAAGGCCTATGCCTCGCACTACGCGAGCATCGCCCCGGGTCGCTCGGCCACCCTGGCACTGAACGTGAAGTTCTGATGTAACTCCGCTCCACCACGGCGGCAGGCTCTCCTGCCGCCGTTTTTGTTTCCGGCGATACTCACCTCATGGCAACCCGTACCCCCATCGACAGCGACGCCCTGGCCGAGCTCCTGCAGCACGATCCGCAGGCCGCGTTCGCACGCGTGCGCGACGCCGCGCAGGCTGGACAGGTCGATGCACAACTGCTGCTCGCGCAGATGCATATGGAAGGCAAAGGCACCACACAGGACGCCTCGGCGGCACTGCTCTGGTACGAAACCGCCGCCAACAACGGCGCGTCGATGGCGATGAACATGCTGGGCCGCTGCCACGAACTGGGCCAGGGCACCGCGCCCGATCCGGTGCTGGCCGCGGTGTGGTACCGGCGCGCGGCCGATAGCGGGCTGGACTGGGGCCTGTACAACCTGGCCAACCTGCTGGCCACCGGCCGCGGCGTGACCCAGGACCGCGCGCAGGCATTGGCCCTGTATACCCGTGCCGCACACCTGGGCCATGCCAAATCGATGAACCTGCTGGCCCGCCACCTCGAAGACGGCCTGGAGATCGAACGCGATCCGCAGGCCGCCCTGGGCTGGTACCGGCGCGCGGCCGAGACCGGCGATTTCCGCGGCCAGGCCAACTACGCCTCCATCCTGCTACAGGCCGGTCAGATCGAGCAGGCCGTGCACTGGCTGCGGCTTGCACTGGCCCACGGCAGCCCGGCGTTCATGGCGCACATCGTGCCGGAACTGGCCGCGTCGCCGCATCCGCAGGTGCGCGCCCTGGTCGCACCGCCGTCCCTCTGAGGAGTCCCGCATGCTGCTGCACATCCCCGATATTCTCAGCGCCGACCAGGTTGCCGACTTCCGCCGCCGACTGGATGCCGCCGACTGGACCGATGGCCGCGAAACCGTGGGGCATCTGGGCGCACAGGCCAAGCATAACCAGCAGCTGCCCGAGGCCTCGCCGCTGCGCCGCGAACTCGGCGAGATCATCCTCGTCGCGCTGGCCCGGCACCCGCTGTTCTTCAGCGCAGCGCTGCCGCTGAAGTACCTGCCGCCGCGCTTCAACCGCTACAGCGGGGGCGGCACCTATGGCTTCCACGTCGATGGTGCGGTGATGAACCTGGCCAACGGCGAGCAACTGCGCTCGGACATCTCCTGCACCCTGTTCCTGTCCGATCCGGACGAATACGAAGGCGGCGAGCTGATCATCAGCGATACCTACGGCGAGCACGAGGTAAAGCTGCCGGCCGGCGACCTGATCGTGTATCCGTCCAGCAGCCTGCACCAGGTGCGGCCGGTCACCCGCGGTGCGCGCGTGGCCTCGTTCTTCTGGGTACAGAGCATGATCCGCGACGATGTGCAGCGCCGCCTGCTGTGGGAAATGGATGGCTCGATCGAGCGCCTGCGGCAGACCGGCGGTGACGCCGAGGCGGTGCTGCAGCTGACCGGCGTGTACCACAACCTGCTGCGACGCTGGAGCGAAGTCTGAGCCCCATCCGGCCGACCCGCGACAATTTAGCAATCATTCTCATTTGCAACAGCTAACAGCTCTCATTACAATCACGCCCCGTTGATGCCGGCCGCTGCCGGCAGACCCCTGGGGACCCCTGCTTGCTGCGCCCGCTTCGCCCTCGCCCACTCATCCATCGCAAGATGGGCACCGCCATGCGCGGCCAGCGTCCTGCGCTGGCCAGTCTGCTGGCGTGGGTGGCGATGCTGGCTTTGCTGCTGGGCACCCTGCCGCTGCTGCCACACGGCCGGGCCGGAATGGCCGTGCAGATGCCGCTGGAAGAGCGCGGTGGCGAAGCGTCCCCGCAGGAAGAAGCACCGGCCAAACTGCGCCGCTGTGCTGCCGCCCCGGTGAAATCGGCCGAGAAGGCGCGCCCGCCGTTGCTGCTGGCCAGCCAATGGCTGCGCACCGAGCTTGAACTCGTACCCGCCACGCCGGCCATGCCCGGCGTGCGCCCGGACTGGCCGCTGGCCGCTCCGGACACGCCCTGGGCCGACGCGCCCGGGCGCCGCCAGCAACGCGGCCAGGCGCCGCCGCTCGCCTGATTCACGGCCCCGCGTGACCGCCTGCGCGGTCGTGCCCGCACGCCGCTGCCTGCTTCATCCCTGCCGCCCCTGACCGGGCCTCCCCGTGCATGCCGCGCCGTTCGCGCTTGGCATTGCACCACCCTGCATCCTTCGAGGTTACTGCCATGGCCCAGCGCCATCGTGTCCGTTCGTCCCTGTCCCGTACCCTGCTGACCAGCGCCGTGCTGGCAGCCATGACCGCCCCAGCCTTCGCCCACGGTGACGCTTCCGGCGCGCCACAGACGCTGGACAAGGTGGTGGTCACCGCCTCCGGCTTTGAGCAGAAGGTGGTCGATGCACCGGCCAGCATCAGCGTGGTCAGCCGCGAAGAACTCAGCAAGCGCCCGTACACCAATCTGGTCGACGCGCTGCGCGACGTTGAAGGCATCGACGTCGGCCTGGAAGCCAGCGACAAGAACGGCCGTGCCACCATCTCGATGCGCGGCCTGCCCTCCGAGTACACCCTGGTGCTGATCGACGGCCGCCGCCAGAGCAATGTCGGCCAGCTGTATCCGAACAACTTCGGCGGTGGCCAGTTCGCCTACCTGCCGCCGCTGGATGCCATCGAGCGCATTGAAGTGGTGCGCGGCCCGATGTCCACGCTGTACGGCTCGGATGCAATGGGCGGCGTGATCAACATCATCACCCGTCGCAACCAGGACAGCTGGCACGGCGCGCTCACCCAGGGCTTCACCGTGCAGCAGGACGATCAGTTCGGCGATGCACGCACCACCGACGTCTACCTCAGCGGCCCGCTGGTCAAGGACCGCCTGAGCCTGGCAGTACGCGGCAGCTACTACGACGCCAAGGCCTCCAATCCGGAGTGGGATGCACTGACCCTGCCGGACGGCAGCCTGTGGGAGCGCAGCATCGGCTTCGGTGGCGGCGGCAAGTCGGTGGCCAACACCAACTGGAACACCGGTGTGCGGCTGAACTTCCACGTCAACGATGACCACGAACTGTGGCTTGACTACGACGTGTCGCGGCAGAAGTACGACAACAGCGAGGGCCAGACCGGCACCCTCGACAGCCTGGCCAGCCTTTGGCGCGTCGGCAATGCCGTCATCCCCAACCCGAACGGCAGCGGCACCGTCACCCGCCGCGTGGTGCAGCCGCGCGTGGGCTACACCGCCTACCAGCGATACGAGCGCGACCAGTTGTCGCTGACCCACCAGGGCCGTTACAGCTTCGGTACCTGGCAGACCTCGCTGACCCACAGCAAGAGCAGCAACCTGGGCCGCTCGCTGCCGCTGACCCTGGACGAACGCACCAACCTGCAGACACTGTGGAACGACGTCTGCCGCCGCACCGGCGGCGCCAACAACTGCGCGGCCGGCCGCGGCAATGCACTGGCCGCCCTCAACCCAAGTGAAATGGCACGCCTGAAGGCATTCCTGCCGCGTCCGCTGCGCACCATGGAGCTGGAAGGCTACGTGCTCGACACCATGCTCGACCTCGACTTCGGCGCGCACAAGCTGACCGTCGGCGGCCAGTACAACGACACCGACATGATCGACGGCGTGTTCGGCATGGATGGCGCCGGCTACCGCAGCAACACCAAGCAGAAGCACCGCATGTGGGCGCTGTTCGCCGAGGACAACTGGTCGCTGACCGACACCCTCACCGCCACCTTCGGCCTGCGCTACGACGACCACAACGTGTTCGGCAGCCATGTCAGCCCGCGCGGCTACCTGGTGTGGAACGCCACTGACGCCTGGACCTTCAAGGGTGGCGTCAGCACCGGCTACAAGACCCCGCGACCGGATCAGCTGTTCCCGGGCATCACCGGCTTCGGTGGCCAGGGCGTGCTGCCGCTGGTGGGTTCGCCGAACCTGAAGCCTGAAACCAGCACCAACTACGAGCTGGCCGCGTACTACGAAGGCCAGCGCTGGGGCTTCAATGTCACCGGCTTCTTCAACAAGTTCGAAGACAAGATCGCCAGCGGCGGCACGTTCCCGAACTGCGAAGTGGCCCGCGCCGGCAGCGGTTACTGCGTGGACATCGGCCCGGGCTGGGCAGCACTGGGCTACAGCACCTTCACCCAGAGCGTGAACATCGACAAGGCCGAGACCCGCGGTGCGGAACTGGCCGGCCACGTCGACCTGCTCGACAACCTGCAGCTGCGCGGCAACTACACCTGGACCAAGAGCGAACAGACCAGCGGCCCCGACAAAGGGCGCCCGATCTCTGGCACCACGCCGGCAAAGCACATGGCCAACGCCAGCCTCAACTGGCAGATCAACGAAGCGGTCAGCCTGTCGCTGATCGGCGAAGGCCGCTACGACCGCTATCGCGACACCCTCATCGACAGTGCCGGCGCCCGCCACGTGCGCTACTACGAGGACTACACGATCTTCCATCTCGGTGGCAGCTGGAAGGCCACGCCGTGGCTGACGGTCAACGCACGGGTCAACAACCTGTTCGACAAGGACTTCGTTTCGCAGTCGTGCCTGCTGCTCAATCCCAGCGAGTTCAGCTGCGTGGACGACTACGCGACCAAGGACCAGCGCCGCAGCTACTGGATTTCGTTGAACGCGAAGTTCTGATCTCTGCGCCCTGCCCTGGCGGGTGCCGACCTTGGTCGGCACCGCTCCATCCACGCATGGCGTGGATCTACTGATCCGTGGGATTGCCGGCCAGTCCGTAGTGCCGGCCGCTGGCCGGCAATTCCCCCCAGGGATACAGAACGACACGCAATTGCGAGCTATTCTCATCAATGATGTAATGGGCAGTCCTCGTCCGCCTCGAACCGTGCCGTGAGCCGTCCTGCCTCTTCCACCGTGCAGCAGCAACAGAACCGTGGCTTCTGGCTGCGGACGCTGCACCAGTGGCACTGGATCAGCTCGGCGGTGTGCCTGATCGGCATGCTGCTGTTTGCGGTGACCGGCCTGACCCTCAACCATGCCGCGAAGATCGAGGCCAAGCCCGAGGTGCAGAACCAGCATCTGGAACTGCCGGCCGCGCTGCTGGGCCAGCTGGGCACGCGCGAGGACGGCAACGCGCCGATCCCGCGCCCGGCCCGGCAATGGCTGGACACGCAGCTGGGCATCGCCATCGGCGGGCGCCCGGCCGAGTGGTCGGCTGAAGAGATCTACCTGTCACTGCCACGCCCGGGTGGCGACGCCTGGCTGAGCATCGATCGCGCGACCGGCGCGGTGGAGTACGAATCAACCTCGCGCGGCGCGGTGTCCTACCTCAACGACCTGCACAAGGGCCGCAACGCGGGCCCAGCGTGGCGCTGGTTCCTGGACCTGTTCGCCGTGGCCTGCCTGGTGTTCTGCATCACCGGCCTGTTCCTGCTTCACCTGCATGCACGGCAGCGGCGCATGACCTGGCCGCTGGTCGGCCTCGGCCTGATGATCCCGCTGCTGATCGCCCTGCTGCTGATCCACTGACTTTCCTTCGTTTCCGGAGCCGCCCCATGCGCGTCACCCTGACCATCGCCCTCAGCGGCCTGCTGGCCACCTCGCCGGCCTATGCCACCACCCTCGACATCAACGTCGAAGTGCCCAAGCTCAACGTGGCCGAGTACCACCGCCCGTATGTGGCGGTGTGGCTGGAAGGCGCCGACCAGAAGGTCGCGGCCAACCTGTCGGTCTGGTACCAGCAGACCAGCAACAGCGAAGGCCACGGCACCAAGTGGCTGCCGGACCTGCGCCAGTGGTGGCGCAAGAGCGGCCGCACCCTGCAGGTACCGGTGGACGGCGTGACCGGCCCGACCCGCCCGGCCGGCAAGCACGCGCTGTCGTTCAACGACAAGCAGCCGGCGCTGAAGCAGCTGGCTCCGGGCAACTACACCCTGGTGGTGGAAGCGGTGCGCGAAGTCGGCGGCCGCGAGCTGCTGAAGATCCCCTTCACCTGGCCGGCCACCGCCGCGCAGAACGGCAAGGCGCAGGGCGCCACCGAACTGGGCCAGGTCACCCTCGCCGTCAAACCCTGAAAAGGGGACGGAGGGGATTAAGTCGTAATTCCCCTCCTCTCGCCGCACCACCCTGCATCCACCTGGAGTCTTCCGCATGAAGCGCACGCTCGTCCTCGCCGCCGCTCTGGCCGCTGCCCTTCCCTTCTCCGCCCTGGCCCACAAGGCCTGGCTGCTGCCCTCGCAGACCGTGATCGCCGGCAATGCGCCGTGGATCACCGTCGACGGTGCGGTCTCCAACGACCTGTTCTATTTCAACCACGTGCCGCTGCGTCTGGAGTCGCTGGTGATCACCGCGCCGGACGGCAGCACCGTGCAACCGCAGAACGCGTCCACCGGCAAGTACCGCAGCGTGTTCGATGTCGAGCTGAAGCAGCCGGGCACCTACCGCATCGCGTCGGTCAATGACGGCCTGTTCGCCACCTACGAGCAGAACGGCGAGCGCAAGCGCTGGCGCGGCAGCGTCGCCACCTTCGGCGAACTGCCCAAGGATGCGAAGAAGCTGGAAGTGAGCCAGTCGGTCGGCCGCGTGGAGACCTTCGTCACCAACGGCGCCCCGAACGACACCGCGCTGAAGCCGACCAACCGTGGCATCGAGCTGGTCGCCGTCGGCCACCCGAACGATCTGTTCGCCGGCGAGGAAGCCACCTTCCGCGTGCTGGTCGACGGCAAGCCGACCGCCGGCCTGGAGTTCGAGATCGTGCGTGGCGCCACCCGCTACCGCAACGCGCAGGACGAGCTGAAGGTCACCAGCGATGCCAAGGGTGAGATCAAGGTGACCTGGCCGGAAGCCGGCATGTACTGGCTGGAGACCGGCACCGAAGACAACAAGACCTCGGTGAAGCAGGCCGCCAAGCGCCGCCTGAGCTACGTCGCCACGCTGGAAGTGCTGCCGCAGTAATGACGTGGACCGCGATGCCGGGCACGCCCCGGCATCGCGCCTGCAGCACACCACCATGACCGATCCCCTGCTCGACATCGCCCGCCTCGGTGGCACCACCATGGGCACCACCTGGAGTGTGTCGCTGGTCGCGTCGCGCCAGCGCGACCTGCACCCGCTGCACGCTGGCATCCAGGCGCAGCTGGATGAGGTGGTCGCGCAGATGAGCACCTGGGAACCCGGCTCGGATCTAAGCCGCTACAACCGCGCCGACGCCGGCCAATGGTGCGCGTTGCCGGCCGAAACCCGTCACGTTCTGGTCTGCGCACAGGCCATCGCTTCCGCCAGTGACGGCGCCTTCGATCCCACCATCGGTCCGCTGGTTGCACTGTGGGGCTTCGGTGCACATGCCGGTGAACGCCGCCAGCCCGACGACGCTACCCTGCAGGCCACGCGTGATCGCTGCGGTTGGCAGCGCCTGCAGTGGCAGGACGATGCGCTGCTGCAACCGGGTGGACTGGAACTGGATCTCTCTGCGATCGCCAAGGGCTTCGGCGTCGATCACGTGGCCGCCTGGTTGCGTGGACAAGGCATCACTGCCGCGCTGATCGAAGTCGGCGGCGAACTGGCCGGCTACGGCCGCAAACCGGACGGCCAGCCGTGGCGGGTGCTGGTGGAATCCGCACCCGAAGAAGACGCGCACACCGATACCCCACCACGCGTGCTGGCACTGGACGGCAAGGCGGTGGCCACCTCCGGCGATCGCTGGCACCAGTATCAGGCCGATGGCGAGGCCTACAGTCACAGCCTGGACCCGCGCTCCGGCAGACCGGTGCGGCAGGTTGCCGCGGCAGTAACCGTGGTGGCCGACGACGCCATGCACGCCGATGCCTGGGCCACCGCACTGACCGTACTCGGTCGCGAACAGGGCATGGCACTGGCCGAGCGCGAAGGACTGGCTGCGCGCTACCTGCAGCGTGCGGCAGACGGCCCGCAGGAATTTCTCAGCAGCGCCTTCCAGCGCCTGCTCGACGAGCAGGACGCATGAGCGCACGTCCATCGCGCGCCTGGCTCGGCAACGCACTGGTTCTGCTCCTGCTGGCAGCGATCGGCTGGGCACTGCTTCGCCTGCATCTCGGCGAAGCGTGGTGGCGGGGCGCACCACCGGCGCGGCAGTCGCAGATCGCGGTGCTCGCCACGGTGCTGTATGCGCTGGCCTGCGCGGCCCTGTGGTGGCGTGGGCGCCCGCGCGACGACGCCGCAACCGGAGACACCGCGCCCATCCTGCTGGTCTGGTCCAGCCAGACCGGCTTCGCCCGCGAACTGGCCGAACGCAGCGCCGAGGCCCTGCGCGGTGCCGGCGCGCCAGTGCGCGTGCGCGGACTGCATGAGGTGGATGCAGCACTGCTGGCTTCCAGCCAGCGCGCGCTGTTTATTGCCAGCACCACCGGCGAAGGCGATCCACCCGACCACGCCCTGCCGTTCCTGCGCGGGGTGATGGCCACCCCGCCCCCGCTGCAGCACCTGCACTACGGGGTGCTCGCGCTGGGCGACCGCAGCTATGGCCACTTCTGCGGATTCGGCCACCAGCTGGACACTTGGCTGCGCCAACACGGCGCGCATCCGCTGTTCGACGCCATCGAGGTCGACAACGCCGATCCGGCAGCGCTGCGTCATTGGCAACAGTTGCTGGGACAACTCGGCGGTAACGCCAGCGAACTGCCCGACTGGAGTCCGGCCGAGTACCAGCCGTGGACGCTGCTGCAACGCGAGCATCTGAACCCGGGCAGCCCCGGTGGTCCGGTGTACTGGTTGCGCCTGCAGCCACCGGCCGATGCAAATGCGCAGTGGCAGGCCGGTGACATCGCCGAGATCGGCCCGCAGCACGCATCGCACACCGTGCGTGCATGGCTGGATGCACAACGCTTCGACGCGGACACCGTGCTGGATGACGGGCAGACGTTGCTGGCACGCGTCGCGCGCTCGCACCTGCCCTCATTGGTTCCCCCGGGTGATCTGCCTGCCTTGCTGGCGACCCTGCAACCGCTGCCGCATCGCGAGTATTCCATCGCCTCGGTCATGGCCGACGGTGCGGTTGAGCTGCTGCTGCGCCGCCAGCTGCGCGCTGACGGTACACCCGGCATCGGCAGCGGCTGGCTGTGCGACCACGCTGCCATCGGCGAACCGGTACAGCTGCGTCTGCGCCGCAACGACAATTTCCATGGCGCGCCCGCCGACGTGCCGCTGCTGCTGATCGGCAACGGCACCGGCATCGCCGGCCTGCGCGCGCATCTGCACGAACGCGTACGCAGTGGCGCACGCCGCACCTGGCTGCTGTTCGGTGAGCGCACCGCCGCGCATGACTTCCACTTCGGTGAAGAACTGCAGGCGATGCTGGCCGACGGCACGCTGGTGCGGTTGGATGCAGTGTTCAGCCGCGATGGCGGTGCGCACCGCTATGTGCAGGACCGGCTGCTGGCCGAAGCGGCAACGCTGCGCCAGTGGGTGGATGAAGGCGCCACGATCCTGGTCTGCGGCAGCCTGCAGGGCATGGCCCCGGCGGTGGATGCAGTGATCGAGCAGGTGCTGGGTACCGCGGGCAAGGAAGCGCTGTTGCTGGCCGGTCGTTACCGGCGCGATGTGTATTGAGGCCGCCGCATCCACGCATGGCGTGGATGTACTGCTCCACTTCAGCGGATGCGAATCGCCTTCTGGTGGGTGCGAACCGCTTTCTGGTGGGTGCGAACCTTGGTTCGCACCATGACGCGGTATCGGCGGCCGCATCCACGCATGGCGTGGATCTACTGAACAGATTCGGCTGGCGCGAACCGCTTTCTGGTGGGTGCGAACCTTGGTTCGCACCATGACGCGGTGTCGGTGGCCGCATCCACGCATGGCGTGGATCTACTGAACAGATTCGGCTGGCGCGAACCGCATTCTGGTGGGTGCGAACCTTGGTTCGCACCGTGACGCGGTGTCGGTGGCCCCATCCACGCATGGCGTGGATCTACAACGGCGTGTCCAGGCGTGGTGGCAACCACACCCAGTAGATCCACGCCATGCGTGAATCGAGCCACCGGCGCCCAGGAATCATCCCGCCGCTGCACTGACCCGTATCGCCAGCAACTCGCCACCGCCCTGCAACGCGTGCCGCTGCCGTTCACCGGCCGCCAACCACGCAGTGTCTCCCGCCTGCAGCGCCGGCAAGCCGCTATCTGCACCGAACTCCGCCTGACCAGCCAGCAGATGCAGCGCCCAGGCAACGCCCGGTTCGCAGAAGAAGAACATCGTGCCCACCAGCGGCCGGTGCAGCAGTTCGGCCTGCAGCAGCTCGCGCTTCCACATCAGGTTGAAGTCGTGGGTGGTGCCATCGACCAGTTCGCCGTGCAGCGCTTCCTCACCGGCAAAACGCACACGCCCGTGCGGTGGCAGCACCTCGGCCACCCGGCCATCCTCGAAACGCAGGCGCACGCCATTGCCCTGCAGCAGCACCAGTTCGCGCTCCACGCCGGGGAAAGCAGAGAACGCGGCGTCCTGTTCGATCTCGGCCACCGACAGGCGTAGCGCCCAGTCATCACCCTGCGCCGGCAGTCGCAGGATCTCGCGGGTCCAGCCCAGGCCGTTGCGCCAGCGTTCGCGGCGATAGTCCAGGCGGGAGATCACCTGGCTCGGAGTGTGCAGCAGGGAGTCGATGTTCATCGGCGCATTGCATCATGCCGCGCGCCGTCATGCATCACCGCGTGGCGAGCGTGCCCTGGCCACCACACTCACCGCCCAGCAGCTGCGAGTGCTTCAGCCAGTCCTGGTCGGGGTAGTAGGCGAACACCATCGTGCCGCCACGCAATGCGTCGATCAGCGGCTTGGCCACCGACAGGCGTACCGCAGGGCAGCCCAGGCTGCGGCCGAGCCGTCCCTGCAGCTGCGCGGTCGCCGGGTTCACGTAGGGGGCGCCGTGGATGACGATGGCGCGTTCGCGCGCGCGGTCGTTGAAGCCCGGTTCCAGCCCGGCCAGACGCAGCGAGTACCCATTGCCGCCCATGTAGGTCTCCTGCGCGGTGAACGCGCCAAGACTGGACATGAAGCTGCCATCGCGGTTGGAGAAGTGTTCGGTGCGGTTCTCACCGCTGTTGCGGCCATGCGCCACCCATTCCTCGAACAGCAGGCGCTGGTGGGCCAGGTCGAACACCCACAGGCGCGGCTCGGTGGACGGCCGCGAATAATCGATCACGCTGAGGCGATCACCATTGATGCCCAGCTCCGGCCGCTGCAGCGCGCAGCGCATGGCGTGCGCCGCCAGTTGCAATACGTGGCGGTCGGCCTTGGGCGCACTGCGCGACAGCAAGGCGGCCAGATCATCAGCACTGGTGGCAAGGGCGGGCGTCTGTGCCAGCGCCGGAGCACTGGCCGAGGTCGCCAGCAGGCCGAACGCGGCCAGCCGGCACAGGCGGGATGCAGTCATGGGCACAACGAAGGGACTCAGTTGCCCTTGAGGGTGGACCCTGGCGGCTCGGATTCCAAGACCGGCTGCATTCCGGATTCAGCCGGGCTTGGGCGGACCGCCGGCAGCGAGGTCACCAGCAAGGTCGTGCCCGGTACCAGCACCTGGTACAGCTGGCGGGCGAAATCGGCCGGCAACGCCATCGGCAGCGAGGGCGTGGCCAGCAGGTCCGGCGTGGCCTGGGCACGGTCCTGGCCCAGCAGCGGATAGGCCGTCCACTGGTGCAGGCGCTTGTTCGCGTCCAGCGGGCTGGGCGTATCGCTGTAGCCCTGCCCCATCACGAACAGGGTGGTGCCCTGGAACGCCGGCAGGGCGTCGGCCTTCAGCGGCGACTCGCCGATCATCACGCCATCGCGCAGCACGTACAGGCGCTGGTCGTGCAAGCTGACCAGGATGCCGACCTGCCCGGCCGGCGCCGCGGCGTCATCCCACCAGGCCTGCGCCGGGGCCCCACCTTCGGTTTCCGGAAGGGCCTGGCCGCGCGCGTTGACCGGTGCCAGCACCGACGGATAGGCCAGCGTCATCGGCGAGCTCTTGGCATCGGCCACGACCACGGTATCGCCGCGCTGGGTTTCACTGAACAGCTTCTGCGCGAAGGCCTGCGGCAGCCGCACGCAGCCATGCGAGGCCGGATGACCGGGCAGGCTGCCGCCATGCAGGGCGATGCCGTCCCAGGTCAGCCGCTGCATGTAGGGCATCGGCGCGCTGTTGTAGAGGTTGGACTTGTGGTCCTTGTCCTTCTGCAGGATGGTGAACACGCCGGTCGGCGTCTCATGCCCAGCCTTGCCCGAGCTGATCGTGGTCAGGCCGATGGCAATGCCGTTGCGGTACACGTACGCGCGCTGCTCATCGAGGCTGACCACCAGCACGATCGGGCCGGTCGGTGAAATTTCCGGATGCCACAGGTATTCGCCCGGCTTGAGGTCGGTCGGTCCGCGCACTTCGGCGCTGCTGGCTGCGGCAGCGGCAGGCTTGGCGGCCGGCGTCGGCGCAGCGGCATGGCCCAGCAGCGGCAGAGCCAGTGCAAGGGCGAGCATCAGGGTGGTGGGGCGGTGCAGAAGCATCCAGCGGGGGTCCTTTCCATGCGGTGCGGCCACCGTACACCATCGACCCGTGGTGGCCGCGGCAAAACCAGGCGCCGGAAATGAAACTGCCCGGCGACACAGCCATGTGTCGTACCGGGCAATCGTTACGTCCTTGTCGGCCTGCTGCCGCCCCCTCGCATCCTGCGCTGTGGGGGTAGCGTTGCATCCTGCACGCGGCCGCGTCTGTCCTGTTTGTATCTCAGCCCCTTCCACAGGTCTGTGATGCCACCATCCTGGTGATTGGTGCCGCGTCCTGCGGCGGTCGGTGGTCACGGCCTTCCTGTCCGTGTCCGGTGAACCAGCCTCCTGCCGGTTCCGACGATTCCTGCTGTCAGCGCCTCGGTACGGTTCGCACCGGTACCGATCCGGGTACCGGATCCGCCGGCAACAACCTGTTGCCTACGGTGATCCGCTGTCGATTCCGTTCGACGATTGCTTTCCCTATCCCCTTCACCTGCGTCAGGTCCTCGACGCGATGAAACGGGCCGTGTCTGCGCCGGTGCTCGACGATCGCCTCGGCCTTGGCGGCTCCGACCATCGTCAATCCCTGCTGCAGCGCCTGGGCATCGGCGCGGTTGATGTCGATCGGTTCGGCGGCATGCGCCCCAGCGATCCACACGACCAGCACCAGTGCCCTCAACACGACACTCCAAGGCACGACGTGTATCTCCTTGTGATTCTGGCCGTCCCGACCGGCAATCCCGTCGGTAGGAACAGTGTCCGTCACCACATGCACACAGCCTATCGGTTTCCTGGATTTCTAAAAGCCAGCCAAATACCCGACGTGATGTAGGAAAAACCCTACCCGCGGCACAGGCGTAGAATGGCCGGATCAGCCCATGCAACCGGAGTTTCAGATGGACAGCGCCAAGCTCGGCCAATTCGTCAATGACAAGTGGGACAGCGAAATCGTCCCGCAGTTGGTCGACTACATCCGCATTCCCAACAAGTCGCCGATGTTCGACGCCAATTGGGTGCAGAACGGCTACATGGAACAGGCGGTCACCCTGATGGAGAACTGGGCCAAGGCCCAGCAGCTGCCCGGCCTGAAGGTTGAAGTGGTGCGCCTGGAAGGCCGTACCCCGCTGATCTTCCTGGAAATTCCGGCTACCGGCGCCGAAACCGGCGACGACACCATCCTGCTCTACGGCCACCTCGACAAGCAGCCGGAAATGACCGGCTGGGACGACGACCTCGGCCCGTGGACCCCGGTCCTGCGCGGCGACAAGCTGTATGGCCGCGGCGGTGCGGACGACGGCTACGCCATCTTCGGCTCGCTGGCCGCGGTGCTGGCACTACAGGCCCAGGGCCTGCCGCACGCCCGCTGCGTGGTGCTGATCGAAGCCTGTGAAGAGTCGGGCAGCTATGACCTGCCGGCCTACGTCGACCACCTCGCCGACCGCATCGGCAAGCCGTCGCTGGTGGTCTGCCTGGATTCGGGCTGCGCCAACTACGACCAGCTGTGGTGCACCACCTCGCTGCGCGGCCTGACCGGCGGCAACTTCACCGTGAAGGTGCTCAACGAAGGCGTGCACTCCGGCGATGCCTCCGGCGTGGTGCCGTCCAGCTTCCGCCTGCTGCGCCAGCTGCTGTCGCGCATCGAGGACCAGGACACCGGCCGCATCCTGATCGACGGCATGAACGTTGAGATCCCGGCCGAGCGCCAGGAACAGGCCAAGCGCGCCGCCGAAGTGGTCGATACCGAGATCTTCGAGAAGTTCCCGATGGTCGACGGTCTGCGTCCGATGAACGAGGACCTGACCGAGCTGGTGCTCAACCGCACCTGGCGCCCGGCACTGTCGGTCACCGGCGTCGGTGGCATGCCGGCGCTGGAATCGGCCGGCAACGTGCTGCGCCCGCAGACCTCGGTGAAGCTGTCGCTGCGCCTGCCGCCGACCGCCGATGGCAAGACCTGCGGTGAGCTGCTGAAGGAAGCGCTGCTGCGCGATCCGCCGAACGGCGCGCAGGTCACTCTGGATCTGGAAAAGGCCTCCACCGGCTGGAACGCCCCGGCCATGGCGCCGTGGCTGACCCAGGCCATCGACGACGCCAGCCAGGCCTTCTTCGGCAAGCCGGCGATGTACATGGGCGAAGGTGGCTCGATCCCGTTCATGGGCATGCTGGGTGAGAAGTTCCCGGGCGCCCAGTTCATGATCACCGGCGTGCTCGGCCCGCACTCCAATGCACACGGCCCGAACGAGTTCCTGCACATTCCGATGGGCAAGAAGGTCACCGCCTGCGTGTCCAAGGTGATCAGCGAGCACTACGCCGCCAGCCTGCGCGGCGAGACCAGCGGTTCGCCGGTGGCTGCCGACAGTGGCACCCGCCACGGCGACCACGGCTGCTGCTGAATCCGGCACACCGTGACGGACGCAGCCTGGCCTTGCTAGGCTGCGTCCACCCTTGGTGGAAATCGCGCGCATGAATGGTCTGTTCGGCAGCAGCAGCTGGCTCTACATCATCCTGGTCGGCTTCTTCGTCGGCCTGCTCGGGCGATTCTTCATGCCCGGCAACAACCGCATGGGCTGCCTGCTGACCATCGTGCTGGGCATCATCGGCGCGCTGCTGGCCGGGTGGTTCGGCCAGTACATGGGCTGGTACGCCCCCGGTGAGCCGGCCGGCTTCCTCGGTGCGGTGCTGGGCGCGGTGGCCGTGCTGGCCGTCCTGCGTCTGTTCAGCGGTCGCCGCTGATCCCGCACCCTCTTCCCTTCCTGTTCCCGACGTAGGCGCGCCCGGCGCGCCCGGATATGCCTGCATGACCGAACCCGCCTCCGATCCCCAGCGCAGCGCGCAGCGCCTGCAGTGGGCCCGTACCCAGCTCGATGATTCCAGTGCGGTGGTCGAACGCGCCTCGGTCGATGCCGGCATGCGCAGCTACTGGCGCACCACCAGCACGCGCGGCAGCCACATCGTGATGGATGCCCCGCCGGGGCTGGAAGATCCGCGCCCGTGGCTGCGCATGCGCGGCCTGCTGGATGACAACGGCCTGCGTGTGCCCGCGCTGCTGGCACAGGATCTGGATGCCGGCTTCCTGCTGCTGGAAGATCTCGGCGGCCCGACCCTGGCGAAGATCCTCGACGAGCGCAACGCCGATGAATGGTTCGGCCGTTCGATCGAACAGCTGCTGCGCCTGCAGGCGATCCCGGTGCCGGCCGACTTCGGCCAGTTCGGCGAAGCGCTGCTGCAGCGCGATGCCGGCCTGTTCGACGAATGGTTCCTGCAGCGCCACCTGAACCTGGAACTGGACTGCGGTGAGATTGAAGGGCTGCAGCTGGTACACCGCCGTTTGATGGACAACGCGCTGGGCCAGGCCCAGCTGATGACCCACCGCGACTACATGCCGCGCAATCTGATGCCGGTCGAGAATGGTCCGGCAGTGCTGGATTTCCAGGACCTGGTGCGCGGCCCGATTGCCTACGATGCGATGAGCCTGTTCAAGGACGCGTTCCTGAGCTGGCCGCTGCAGCGTGTGGACGAGTGGCTGGCGCAGTATCACGAGCGCGCCCGCAACGCCGGCCTGCCGGTGCCCGACCGCGCCACCTTCCTGCGCGATGCCGACTGGATGGGCATCCAGCGCCACGTGAAGATCCTCGGCCTGTTCTGCCGCCTGCGCTATCGCGACAACAAGGGCCATTACCTGGACGACGCGCCGCGCTTCATCACCTATCTGGACGAAGTGCTGCCGCGCTACCGCGAGCTGGCACCGCTGCAGCAGCTGCTGGAACACCGCATCAAGCCGGCGCTGACCGACCTGGCCGCACCGATGCGCGTGGCCCGATGAAGGCGCTGGTCTTTGCTGCCGGCCTCGGCGAACGCATGCGCCCGCTGACCCTGCACACGCCCAAGCCGCTGCTGGACGTGGCCGGCAAACCGCTGATCGTCTGGCACCTGGAACGCCTGGCCGCACTCGGCGTGCGCGAGGTAGTGGTCAACACCGCATGGCTGGCCGAACAGTTTCCAGCGACGCTGGGCGATGGCAGCCAATGGGGCTTGCGCCTGCATTTCATGTACGAAGGGCAGACCCCGCTGGAAACCGGCGGCGGCATCCTCAACGCGTTGCCGGTGCTGGGCGACGCCCCGTTTCTGGTCGTGAACGGCGACATCTGGACCGATTTCGATTTCGCCACGCTGCCGCGCGAGCCGCAGGGCCAGGCGCATCTGGTGCTGGTCGACAATCCGGTTCAGCACCCGAACGGTGACTACCGCCTCGATGCGCAGGGGTTGCTGCACCACGACCGCGAAGGACCGTGCCTGACCTATGCCGGCATCGGCGTGTATCGCCCTTCCATCGTGGCCGACTGGCACACGGTGATCGGTGATGCACCGGGCAGCGAGCGGCTCCCACCGAAGTTCTCGGTGGTGCCGCTGCAGAAGCACTTCATGGCACAGGGGTTGATGACGGGGCAGCATCATCGCGGACGCTGGACCGATGTCGGCACCGTGGATCGCCTGCGCGCGCTGGATGTTGAGTTGGCGGCGAACGGCTGAGCCCCTCGTGGTTGGTCGCTCAGATCAAAAGCCGTGCTTGGCCGGGCGGGGTGGGTTCGCGGGGGACGCCGTGAACCCGTCCCTGAAGTGCCCCCCGCGAACCCACCCCGCCCGGCCTCTGACAGTTTCCGTGGGCGTCCAGCCACGGAAGAAAGAAAGAAAAGCAAACGCGGGTCGCGTCGCTGCGCTCGCTCTGGTGACGACCAACGGTCGTCACCTACCACAAGCAAGACACGTGTCGACCAAGGTCGACACCCACCAACAGCAGTGCAGTACGCAGTCCCGGCAGATCGCGGGAACCTGTCGAAGGCGGGGTGGCTCAGGTTGCGGGGGCGTGAGCGCCATGGATGGCGCGATCGAGGCTACAGGGACGTACTTGCGCCGTCCCCCGCAACCTGAGCCACCCCGCCTCCCCTCAGGAAGCCAGCTTCTGCTGTTGCTTCAGCACTTGCTGTTGCCGGCCAGCGGCCGGCACTACGGCGGGTGCAGGGCGCAGCCCTGCAAAGCAAACCCCACCCTCAGTAACGCGGCCGGCCTTCTTCCAGCACCTGGCGCAGGAACGGCACGGTGATCCGCCGCTTCGCCGCCAGCGACTCGCGGTCCAGCCAGTCCAGCAGCGTGATCAATCCACCCAGCTCGCGACCGGTGTGCGACAGCAACCACTCGATCGAGGCCTCGTCGATCGCCAGCCCACGCCGCAGCGCGCGCTCACGCAGCACCGCTGCCCGTCCTTCCTCATCCAGCGGCTGCAGCAGCACACGCACGCACTGACCCAGCCGCGAACGCAGATCGGGCAGTACCAGGCCCAGTTCTTCCGGCGCCTTCTGCGCCGTGTACAGCACGGTCACGCCCGCAGCGCGCGCGCGGTTGTGGAAATCGAACAGCGCGATCTCGTCCTCGCGGTTGCCGGCCACCTCGTCCAGGCCGTCCAGCGCCACCAGCTCGCGCGCCTCCAGCCCATCCAACGCCGCGCGTACGCGGCCGGCGGCGCTGGCCAGCGGTACGTAGGTCGGCAGTCGCCCGGCCTGCTCGGCGCTGGAGCACATCGCCAGTGCCTGGTGGGTCTTGCCCGTGCCCGCCGCACCTTCCAGATAGACCCAATCGTGGCTGGCACCCACCGCGATCGCGCGCAGCTGCGCCAGCGCGCCGTCCGGCGCGCCGATGAAGGTCTCCAGGCGCTGGTCCCGCGGGTAATGCAGGGCCAGCGGCAGTTGCGGCACACCCATCACTTCAGGTCGGGGCCCTTGTCGTTCGGAATGATGATATGGGGGGCATCGACCACGCCATCAAGCACGATCGCCGGCTTCTCACCCACGTACAGCTCGCTCTGGCGATAACGCTGGTGCGCGTAGCGCAGCAGCACGTTGGTCACCGCTGCCACCGGCAGCGCCAGCAGCATGCCGAGGAAGCCGAACAGCTGGCCGCCGGCCATCACCGCGAAGATCACTGCCACCGGGTGCAGGCCGATCTTGTCGCCGACAATCCGCGGGGTCAGCACGTAGCTTTCCAGCAGCTGGCCCACGGTGAACACCACGCCGACCAGGATCAGCAGCTTCAGGTCGAAGCCCTGTGCCTGCACCAGTGCGGCGACCACCGCCATCAGGATGCCGGTGGTCGCGCCCAGGTAGGGAATGAAGCTGATCAGGCCGGCAATCAGGCCGATCAGCAGACCCAGCTTGAGGCCGACCAGCGACAGGCCGCCGGCATAGATCACGCCCAGCGCCAGCATCACCAGGAACTGACCGCGGATGAAGGCGCCCAGCACCTCGTTGGACTCACGCGCCAATGCGCTGATGGTGCCGATCTGGTTGCGCGGAATCACCGACGCCACGCGTTCGACCAGCTTGTCCCAGTCACGCAGGAAGTAGAACGCCAGGATCGGCAGCAGCAGGATGTTGACCACCCAGGTCACCATCGCAAAGCCCGAACGCGAGACGTAGCCCATGAACGTGGTGGCGAAGCCGCCGGCCTGCTGCCAGTGGCTGCGCACCCATTCGATCAGGCGGTCCGGGTCCAGCCACTGCATCACTTCCAGGCCGGTCTTCTGCTCGAACCAGGGAATGCCCTTTTCCATCAGCCACGCCTGTGCCTGCGGCGCGACCGCAATCAGGGTGGTGATCTGGCGCTCGATCATCGGCACCAGCACCAGCAGCAGCGCCACGATCACCAGCACCATCGCCGCGAACACCAGCACCACGCCGGTCATGCGCGAACGGCCGGTGGCCTCGATGCGGTCCACCAGCGGATCGCCCAGCCAGGCCAGCGCCAGCGCCAGCACGAACGGGGTCAGGATCGGCGCCAGCAACCACACCACCCAGCCGATCAGGCCGGCGAACAGGATGTACTTCAGGCGGCGCAGGAACTGCGCGATTTCCGCTTCCGGGGTCAGGTTCATCGCAGGCGGTACTCGTTGCTGACCGGCGCAGCGACCGGGGCACCGGTGGTGTCGTCGATCGGCGTCGGCAGGGCCGGCAGCGGTGCGCTCGGCACCAGCACGCCGTTGTCGCCCAGCATGCGGTTGAAGCCGGCCAGGCCGGTGGTCATCTCCAGGCTCAGCTCCAGCTGGCCAGCCGAAGCGTGCAGCGGGGTGACGTTGCGCACCACCGGCACCTCACGCAGGCCGGCAGCCAGGCGCAGGTAGTCGTCGGCACTGTTGATGCCGGTGACCACCACCCGATAGGTGCCGGCCTGGCCGACGGCCGCGCCGGCCTTGGCATAGCGCTTGACCAGCGCATCGGCGGCGCCGTCGGCACCGGCGGCCATCGCGCGCATGGCGTTGGCGTCCTTGCTGGTCCACTTGTTCAGCTCACGGCCGTTGTCGACGAACACCCAGTCCGCCTGCCAGCCGCCATTGGCGCGGTACAGCTTGCCGATCAGCTGCATCGGCGGCGAGTAGCGCGAAGAGGCACGGGCCACGGCGGCACTGTCCTGGCGCCAGATGGCACCGGCCAGCGCCTGTTCGGCGGCACCACCGCTGGGCAGGCCCAGCTTGTAGCCGCGTTCAATGGCGCGGTTCAGCAACGGGCGGGCGGCGTTGGCCTGCTGCACGCTGACCAGGCGCGGACCGCTGCCGTCATCGACGGCCAGCCACAGCACCGGCTTCGGCCGCGGCTGCGGCCACAGCGGCAGGCCCAGCGCCGACACCAGCGAATCGACATCGTCCTCGCGGAAGCGGGCCACCAGCAGGGTACGGAAGCTGGGGGCGCCACTGGCGCTCACGCTCTGGTCCTGCTTGTAGTCGTAGCTGGCCACGTAATCCTTGGCATTGCGCAGCGCCTGCGCCACGCCAGGGCGCGACATCACGCTGCGATCGCCGGACAACTTGCCCAGTACAACGCTCAAGGCGCGGGCCAGGGCGCCGTTGCGGTCGGCTTCGGCCTGGCTGTTGACGGGCACTTCGGCCTCGTACGCGCCAGTGGCGGTGGCAACATCACCCTCGGTGCGCAGGCCGCTCTGGGCCATCGTGGCCACCGGCAGGCTCAGCGCAAGGAGCAGGGTCAGAATCAGGCTGCGGCGCATCAGGACATCCATTGGCTCGACGTATCCGGGGGAATTGTTGCCCGAATACGGCCTTTGCGCCAATGCGGCCTGTTAAAATCGCCCGTTCAACCCCTGCCAGCGCCGACGCCCGTGACCAACACCCCGTCTTCCGCCCCCTCCCCCCTCACCTACCGTGACGCGGGTGTCGACATCGACGCCGGCAACGAACTGGTCGAGCGGATCAAGCCCCTGGTCAAGCGCAGCTTCCGCCCGGAAGTGATGGGCGGCCTGGGCGGCTTCGGCGCCCTGTTCGACCTGTCCAACAAGTACCGCGAGCCGGTGCTGGTGTCGGGTACCGACGGCGTGGGCACCAAGCTGAAGCTGGCCCACCAGCTGAACCGCCACGATACGATCGGCATCGACCTGGTCGCCATGTGCGTGAACGACGTGCTGGTGCAGGGTGCCGAGCCGCTGTTCTTCCTGGACTACTTCGCCACCGGCAAGCTGGACATCGACACCGCCGCAGCGGTCGTGGGCGGCATCGCCAACGGTTGCACCGAGGCCGGCTGCGCGCTGATCGGCGGCGAAACCGCTGAAATGCCCGACATGTATGCCCCGGGCGAGTACGACCTGGCCGGCTTCACCGTCGCCGCGGTCGAGAAGAGCGAGCTGAAGGATGGCGCCAGCGTGGCTGTCGGCGACGTGCTGATCGGCATCGCTTCGTCCGGCCCGCATTCCAACGGCTACTCGCTGGTGCGCCGCATCTACGACCGCGCCGGCCGCCCGGCCGAGCTGGAGCTGGAAGGCGGCGTGAAGCTGGTCGATGCGCTGATGGCGCCGACCCGCCTGTACGTGAAGCCGATCCTGTCGCTGCTGAAGTCGCACGGCGCGGCCATCCACGGCATGGCCCACATCACCGGTGGCGGCCTGACCGAGAACATCATCCGCGTGGTGCCCGACGGCCTCGGCCTGGACATCCAGGCCTCGTCCTGGACCCTGCCGCCGGTGTTCCAGTGGCTGCAGAAGGAAGGCGCGGTCGCCGACAGCGAGATGTGGCGCACCTTCAACTGCGGTATCGGCTTCGTGCTGATCGTGGCGCCGGACCAGGTGGCCGCGGTATCCGATGCGGTCAAGGCGCAGGGCCTGGAGCACTGGACCATCGGCCAGGTGGTCACCGCCGAAGGCGCCGAGCGCGTCCACATCGCCTGATCCCGACAACCCAGGAGCCCGCATGGACGCAACGCCCCCCTTGTCGCCCGCCCCCGTGCCGCCGCCGCTGGCGACGGTACCGGTGTTCAACGCGCAGGATGCCGACCACCTGCGCATGCTGGCCATCGCGCACTACGTGGTCGGCGGCCTGATCGTGCTGTTCTCGCTGATCTTCATCATCCACATCGTGCTGGGCATCACCGCGCTCACCGGCAACCTGCCGATGAATTCCGGCGGCCAGCCGTCGTCGCCGGCCGAACAGCGCCTGTTCGGCTGGATGTTCACCCTCATCGGTTGCGTCGCCGTATTCGGTGGCGTCACCCTGGGCGCGTTCGTCGCCTATGCCGGCCGCTGCCTGGCCCAGAGACGCCGCTACCTGCTGTGCCTGATCGCGGCCGGCCTGGCCTGCCTGTTCACCCCCGTCGGCACGGTGCTGGGGGTGTTCAGCCTGATCACCCTGCTGCGCCCGCAGGTGAAGGCCGCCTTCGACCTTCCCGCCACGCCCGCATGACCGCCTCCGGCAATCCGCCGCCGCTGCCGCATCAGACCCTGGCGCAGCTGCAGCTGACCAGCCATCTGCAGACGCTGAAAGTGCTGTTCTACGCGTTGGCCGGCTTCCATTGGTTCGCCACAGTGGCGTTTCTTGGCCTCAGCGGATGGGTGGCCCACTCGCGCGGGCTGGACGATGCCTGGATGCTGACCACGGTATATGCGTCCATCGCCGTGCTGGCGGCCCTGCTGGGGTTCGTGCAGTTGTATACCGCGCGCCAGCTGTCACATCGCACCGGGCTGGCCTGGTGCCGGCGCGCGGCGTGGCTGGGCGTACTGGCCGGCCCGCTGGGCATGGCCTTGGCCGCCTATGCCTGGGTGTTCCTGTCCAAACCTGACATGGCCGCGCTGTTCGACCGCGGCGACCACCTCAGTGTCTGAACCTGCCGGCAGACGCCCCGTCCTTTCCTGATCGATTTCCCATGTCCGCGCCTGCCCTCCCCACGTCCGCTTCGCCCACCACCCACCGTTTCTCGGGCCCCAAGAAGCTGGCCTTTGCCGCCGTGCTGGCGGTGTTCGCAGTCAGCTGGGTCCACCCGCTGTGGCCTACCGAACAGGCCCTGCACAGCACCCTGACCGTGATCGGGCTGGCCGCGCTGCTGTGGGTCGACCGTCGCGGCGGCTGGCTGGGCAACGGTGCCTTCATCGCGATCTGCGGCTTCATCGCCCTGCACTGCGTGGCCGCGCGCTGGTTGTATTCCAACGTGCCCTACGACGCCTGGGCGCAGACGCTGAGCGGCTGGTCGCCGAATGCGGCCTTCGGCTGGCAGCGCAACCATTTCGATCGCCTCATCCACTTCCTGTTCGGCGTCTGCTTCACTCCTGCGCTGCTGCAGCTTGCCCGTCATGCGTGGCCGGCGCTGCGCCTGGGCCAGGCCTTCACCCTGGCGGTGATGACGGTGATGTGTGCCAGCCTGGTCTACGAATGGTTCGAGTGGGCCATCGCGCTGGCGCTGTCACCGGATGCTGCCGAGGCCTACAACGGGCAGCAGGGCGACATGTGGGACGCGCACGCCGACATGCTGATGGCCACCCTCGGCAGCCTGCTGATCTGGCCGCTGATCCGCCGGAGCGCCCAGCAGTGACCGCGACCACCCGCATTGCCGTGCTCGCCTCCGGCCGGGGCAGCAACCTGCAGGCCATCCTCGATGCCATTACCGACGGCCGACTGCCCGCCGAGGTGGTCGGCGTGTTTTCCGACCGCCCCGCCGCAGAGGCCCTGCAGCGCGTCGCACCGAACCTGCGCTGGGCGCATGCACCAAAGTCCTTCAGCGACCGCGCCAGCTACGAGCAGGCGCTCGGCGATGCGCTGGCCGCAGTACAACCGGACTGGATCGTCTGCGCCGGCTACATGCGCATCCTCGGCGCGGCCTTCGTACAGCGCTTCAATGGCCGGCTGGTCAACATCCATCCATCGCTGCTGCCGCTGCACAAGGGCCTGGACACCCACGCACGGGCGCTGCAGGCGGGCGACGCCGAGCACGGTGCCAGCGTGCATCTGGTCGTGCCCGAGCTGGATGCGGGCGCCGTGCTGGCGCAGGTGCGGGTGCCGGTGCTGCCCGGCGATGACGCCGACAGCCTGGCCGCGCGCGTGCTGGCGGTGGAGCATCCGCTGCTGATCGCCACCCTGCAGCTGTTGTGCGCCGGCCGCCTGGCTGAACGGGAGGGCCAGCCGCAACTGGACGGTCACCCCCTGTTTAGCCCGTTGGCCCTAGATTCCGCCGGGAACCTGAACCGGTAGTCCCCATGCACACGCCCCGCTGACTGCGGGGCTGGCATCCTGCCCCCTCCTGCGGTCCCTGTCCTCCATGAAGACCACGACCCTGCTGTCCACTCCATTGCTGTTGTCGCTTGCCGTGTTCCCCGGCGTGGGCTGGGGCCAGGCACAGGGGCCCGCCCCCCCGCCGGCACCGGTGCCCGCAGCGCAGCCGCCAGCCGATGCGCCGGCCGTACCGATGCCACCGGCACTGGCCTGGGAGCCACCGCCGCTGCAACCGTTCAGCGCCACCTACCAGGCCTTCTACAAGGGCAAGGAAGCGGGCGATGCCAGCATGCAGGTCACCCACACCGGCGGCAGCCAGTGGCGGGTGGACATGCAGGTGGTCGGCCGCCGCGGCTTTGCCAGCGTGCTGGGCCTGAACATCGAACAGAGCACGGTGTTCGAGGAGCGCAGCGGCGTGTATGCGCCGCTCAGCCAGAGCACGGTGCGCAAGGGCCTGTTCCTGGGCAAGAAGGCGGTCGGCACCTACAACTGGCAGGCCGGCACCGCGCAATGGACCGGTGACGTCAAGAAGGAACGCGCGCAGCCGATCCCGCTGCAGGCAGGCGACCAGAGCGCGCTGCTGATCAACCTGGCGATCATGCGCGATGCGCGTCCAGGCGCCTCCATGCATTACCGCTACGTGGACATGGGCAAGGTCCGCGAACACGACTACCAGGCCGCGCCGCAGACCGAGAACGTCGAGGTCGGCGACCTGTCCTACAACGCACTGCGGGTCTACCGGACCAACGGTGGCAGAAACGAAACCATTCTCTGGATCGCCAACGGTGTCCCCACCCCGGTGCGCATCCTGCAACGCGAAGACGGCGAAGACCGCGTCGATCTGCGCCTGATCGAATACCAAGGAGTCTGAGCATGAATACCCTGACCCGCCCCCTCACCTGGATCGCAGCCGCTGCCCTGACCGTGGCCAGCCTGCCGGCCATGGCGCTGGAACCGTTCAAGGCCGATTACCTGGCCAGCTACATGGGCATGCAGGCCAACGGCACCATGACCCTGGCCAGCGAAGGCAGCAACAAGTGGCGCTACAGCCTGCAGGTGAAGAACCAGCTGGCCGACCTCAGCCAGAGCACGGTGTTCGAGGAAGTGCGTGGCCAGCTGCGCCCGCTCAGCAGCCAGGACCGTTCGGCGCTGCTGGTGAAGAAGCGCAACGTGCAGGCCAACTACAACTGGACCAGCAACCAGGCCACCTGGACCGGTGACATCAAGCCGGATCGCGCTGGCCCGATTGCGCTGAAAGCCGGTGACATGGACGCGCTGCTGATCAACCTGGCGATCGCCCGTGACCTGGCGGCGGGCAAGCCGCTGACCTATCGCATGGTCGACGAAGGCCGCATCAAGAACATGACGTACCGTGTGATCGGCAAGGAATCGATCACCGTGGGCGGCAAGAGCTACGAGGCCACCAAGGTCTCGCGCGCCGACGGCAACAAGGAGCTGATCGCCTGGATCGTGCCGGAATTCCCGGTGCCGGCGCGCATGCTGCAGCGTGAGAGCGGCCGCGATGCGCTGGACCTGACCATCAAGGCGATGAACTGACGGGAGATCCACATCATCCACGCATGGCGTGGATCTACTGGAAACCTGAAGTAGATCGACGCCATGCGTGGATGGGTGTACCCCAAAGAAAACGCCCGCTTTCGCGGGCGTTTTCTTATTTCTTCGCTTCAGCCGGTTTCTGTTCCTCGGCCGGCTTGAACTCGGTCCGGCAGTCCACGCGGATCTGCTCACCGGTGCTGCGCCAGACGAAGGTGCGGCAATGACGGTTGCCGTCCTGGCTGTCGTTCACTGCGACCGCATAGAACGACTCGATGATTTCATCACGCGAGACCGTGCCATCGCCGTTCCAGTCCATGTCCTTCTGCTCGATGCCCTGGGTGATGGCGATGTTGGCGTACCAGGCATAGCCCAGCCACGCCAGCACGATCAGCACCAGGGCCAGCAGCGCCTTGCGACGCGGGCTGAACTTGCCGCGCAGGATCATGGCACGCGCCGGATGGTGGCGCCGAGCGAAGACAGCTTCTCTTCGATGTTCTCGTAGCCACGATCAAGGTGGTAGATGCGGTCGATGGTGGTATCGCCGCTGGCCATCAGGCCGGCCAGGATCAGCGAGGCCGAGGCGCGCAGGTCGGTGGCCATCACCGGCGCGCCGCTCAGGTGCTCGTTGCCACGCACGATGGCGGTATGCCCTTCGACCTGGATGTCCGCGCCCAGGCGCAGCAGTTCGTTGACGTGCATGAAACGGTTCTCGAAGATCGTTTCGTTGATCACGCCCACGCCGTCGGCCACGCAGTTGAGCGCCATGAACTGCGCCTGCATGTCGGTCGGGAATGCCGGGTACGGCGCGGTGGTCAGGTTGACCGCCTTCGGCCGCTTGCCCTGCATGTCCAGGGTGATGCTGTCGTCGGTGGTCTCGATCTTCGCACCGGCTTCGACCAGCTTGGACAGCACCGCGTCCATGGTGTTCGGGCGCGCACGGTTGACCGTGACCTTGCCACCGGTCATCGCTGCGGCCACCAGGAAGGTGCCGGTCTCGATGCGGTCGGGCAGCACTTCATGGCGGCCGCCGGACAGGCGCTCGACACCTTCGATCACCAGGCGGGCAGTGCCCAGGCCTTCGATCTTCGCGCCCAGCGCGATCAGGCAGTGCGCCAGATCGGTCACTTCCGGTTCCATCGCGCAGTTGTCGAGGATGGTGGTGCCTTCGGCCAGCACCGCGCCCATCAGCACGTTCTCGGTGCCGGTGACGCTGACCATGTCGAAGGTGAAGTGGCCCCCCTTCAGCCGCTTGGCGGTGGCCTTGATGAAGCCGTTCTCGACCACGATCTCGGCGCCCAGCGCCTGCAGGCCCTTGATGTGCTGGTCGACCGGTCGCGAGCCGATCGCGCAGCCGCCCGGCAGCGACACTTCGGCGGCGCCGAAGCGGGCCAGCAGCGGGCCCAGCACCAGGATCGAGGCGCGCATGGTCTTGACCAGCTCATACGGTGCGACGTGCTGGTTGACCGGACGCGGGTCGACCACGATCGCGCTGCCGCGCGACAGCGTGCCCTGGTCGATGGTGACCTTGGCGCCCAGCTCGCCGAGCAGCTTCACCGTGGTGACCACGTCGTGCAGGTGCGGCACGTTGGTGATCTCCACCGGCGCATCGGCCAGCAGGGTCGCGCAGAGAATGGGGAGGACGGCGTTCTTGGCGCCGGAGATGCTCACTTCACCGTGCAGCGCAGCGCCGCCGGTCACAACGATCTTGGCCATGTATTCGGGATCTTCTGCGGTTCAGCCGGCTTCGGCCGGGGTCACGGTTTTCAGCGCCAGCGCGTGGATCGCGCCGCCCATCAGGTCGCCCAGCGTGGCATACACCATGCGGTGGCGGGCCAGCGGCATCTTGCCGGCGAAGGCCTCGCAGACCACGGTCGCTTCGAAATGCACGCCATCGTCGCCCTGCACGTCGGCGCGGGCGCCGGGCAGGCCGGTTTCGATCAGATTGCGGATGGTGTCGGCGTCCAACGGGCTTTCCTAATAAAATGTGCCTCCATTCTACTTCCGCTGCGTGGCGTCCGCATGGCCGAATCCCTGTTGCCCCCCCGTTCCGTCGACCCTGCCGGCCTGGTCGCCAGCGGCCGCCGCGTCTTCGAGATCGAGCGGCAGGCGCTGGACGCCGTGGCCGACCGCCTTGGCGAGGCGTTCCAGCAGGCCTGCCAGGCGATCCTGGCCAGCCGCGGCCGGGTGGTCGCCACCGGCATGGGCAAGTCCGGGCACATCGCCCGCAAGATCGCCGCCACCCTGGCGTCCACCGGTACGCCGGCGTTCTACGTGCACCCGGGTGAAGCCGGCCACGGCGACCTCGGCATGATCACCGAGGACGACGTGGTGCTGGCGCTGTCCTATTCGGGCGAGTCGGACGAAGTGCTGATGCTGCTGCCGGTGCTCAAGCGCCAGGGCAACGTGCTGATTTCCATGACCGGGCGCCCACAGTCCAGCCTGGCCACCGCCGCCGACATCCACCTGGACGTGAGCGTGCCGGCCGAGGCCTGTCCGCTGGCGCTGGCGCCGACCTCCAGCACCACCGCCTCGCTGGCGATGGGCGACGCGCTGGCCGTGGCCCTGCTCGACGCACGCGGCTTCACCGCCGACGATTTCGCCCGTTCACACCCGGCCGGCAGCCTCGGCCGCCGCCTGCTGCTGCACATCACCGACGTGATGCACACCGGCGACGACCTGCCCAGCGTGGGCGCCGACGCCAGTCTCAGTGAAGCGCTGATGGAGATGAGCCGCAAACGGCTGGGCATGACCGCCGTGGTCGATGCCGGCGGCGTGCTGATCGGCCTGTTCACCGACGGCGACCTGCGCCGCGCGCTGGACAGCGCGCTGGACGTGCGCACCGCCAAGATCGCCGATGTGATGACGCGCAACCCACGCACCATCGGCGCCGACCAGCTGGCGGTGGAGGCGGCCCGGCTGATGGAGACCCACAAGATCACCGGCCTGATCGTGGTCGATGACCAGGGCCGTGCGGTCGGCGCCCTGAACATTCATGACCTGTTGCGGGCCCGGGTGGTTTAACCGACAGTCCGTAGACCCCATTCAGTCTGTACTGCCCCACCCGAACCCACCGAGCCTGCCGCCCTGATGCCCTGGTCCCCCCTGCCCGCCTTCCCTGCCCACCTGCATGCCGCCGCGGCCCGTATCCGCCTGGCCTGCTTCGACGTGGACGGCACCCTCACCGACGGTCGGCTGTACTACGACAAGGACGGCAACGAGAGCAAGGCATACTTCGTGCAGGATGGCCTGGGCCTGAAACTGCTGCAGCAGCACGGCATCCACCCCGTGCTGATCACCGCGCGCAACAGCCAGTCCGCGCTCAAGCGCGGCGCCGACCTCGGCATCGACACCCAGATCGCCGTGGGCGACAAGCTGGCCAGCGTGCAGGCGCTGTGCGCGCAGCATGGCATCGGCCTGGAACAGGTGGCCTTCATGGGCGATGACCTGCCGGACCTGGCGCCGCTGGGCGCGGTCGGCCTGGCCGTGGCGCCGGCCAACGCCCATCCGTGGATCGCCGAGCGCGTGCACTGGCAGACCCGTGCCGATGGCGGGCGTGGCGCCGCGCGCGAGCTGTGCGACATCCTGCTGGCCGCGCAGGGGCATGTGGATGCGGTGCTGGCGAGGTTCGGCGCATGAACCTGCCGACCGTGAACTGGCGCACCCTGCTCGGCATCGGCCTGCTGCTGGCCGCCCTGCTGAGCAGCTGGGCGGCGCTGCGCAACCGCGACAAGGGGCCAGCCAGTGGCGGCCAGGAAGTGGGCGTGGATTACATCCTGCACGACTTCCAGATCGTCGCCCTGGATGAGCAAGGCAAGGAATCGACCACGCTGCGTGCGCCGTTGCTGGAACGCCAGCGCGGTGACCAGACCATCAACATCGCCACGCCGTTGTTCGAGATGCCGGACAAGGATGGCAGGCACTGGACCCTGCGTGCCGAAACCGGCTGGCTCAGCGCCAAGGGCGACGAGATGAAGCTGCGCGGCAATGTCGCCGGCGACAGCCCGGTCGGCCCGGGCACGGTGCCGACCACCTTCCGCACCGATCATCTGGACGTGTTCCCGAAGGAAAACCGCGCCCGCACCGACGCCCTGGTGACCATGACCCGCCCGGGCATGGAACAGTCCGGCGTCGGCTTCGAAGTGGATTCGAAGAACAACACGTATCATTTCCTCAGCCAGTCCAAGGGCCGCTACACGCCCAAACGCTGATTCCGCCGCCAGCCTGCGACGTCTCCGGACAGGCGCAAGGCCGGCAGCCCCACCCGCCCGCCCCCGGTCCACCCGGGAGGCCCCCACCGGTAGAACGGACCCCGATGAAGATTCCCTTTGCCGCCGTACTCGCGCTTGGTCTTCTTGTCCCCAGCGCCGCCTTCGCCAAGTCCACCGACCGCAACGAAGACATGCACATCGATTCCGGCGCCCAGTCGGGCATGCTCACCGGCGACGGCAAGACCGTGCTGTCGCAGGGCGTGATCATCACCCAGGGCACGCTGGACCTGCGCTCGTCCGAGGCCGAGATCTACCTCAAGGACGGCGAAGCGGTGCGTGTGGTGTTCACCGGCAAGCAGGCCAAGATGAAGCAGCAGCTCGATGATGGCACCTGGATGGACGCGCTGGCCGATCGCATCGACTACGACATCAAGACCGAGATCATCACCCTGACCGGCAACTACAAGGTCACCAGCGCGCGCGGCACCAATGCCGGCCAGCGCATGATCTACAACACCCGCACCGGCGAAATGAACTCCGGTGGTGACGGCAGCCGCGTGCGCACCGTCATCCCGCCGAAGAACAAGACCCCGGCCGCACCTGCGGCACAGCCCAAGGCCACCACGCCGGCACAGCCGGCCGGGAGCAGGAAGTAATGCTCGTCGCCAAGGGCCTGCGCAAGAAGTACAAGCAACGCGAAGTCGTCAAGGACTTCGGGCTGACCCTCGACGCCGGTGAAGTGGTCGGCCTGCTCGGCCCCAACGGCGCCGGCAAGACCACCTGCTTCTACATGATCGTCGGCCTGGTTGCCGCCGATGCTGGCAGCATCGTGCTCGACGGCAAGGACATCACCGGCGACCCGATGTATACCCGGGCCAAGCAGGGCGTGGGTTACCTGCCGCAGGAGCCGTCGGTGTTCCGCAAGCTGACCGTGGCCGACAACATCCGCCTGGTGCTGGAGCTGCGCGAGGGCCTGGATTCGGCTGGCCGCGAGCGTGAATTGAACAGCCTGCTCGACGAACTGCAGCTGGGCCACGTCGCCGACCAGCTCGGCGCCAGCCTGTCCGGTGGCGAACGTCGCCGCTGCGAGATCGCCCGTGCCCTGGCCGCGCAGCCGCGCCTGATCCTGCTCGACGAACCGTTCGCCGGCGTCGACCCGATTTCCGTCGGCGAGATCCAGCGCATCGTCACCCATCTCAAGCAGCGTGGCATCGGTGTGCTGATCACCGACCACAACGTGCGCGAGACCTTGGGTATCTGCGACCGCGCGTATATCCTCGCCGAGGGCAGCGTGCTGGCCCAGGGTTCGCCGGAAGCGATCCTGGACAACGCCGATGTACGTCGCGTCTACCTCGGGGATTCCTTCAAGCTGTGAAGCAGTCGCCGGGTTCCTCTCCTTCCCTTCGGCACAGGCATGAAGACTCGGCTGCAGACATCGATGGGACAGCAGCTGGTGCTCACGCCCCAGTTGCAGCAGGCGATCAAGCTGCTGCAGATGTCCACCACCGAGCTGGAGCTGGAGATCGCCCAGGCGGTGGAAAGCAATCCGCTGCTGGACTGGGCCGACAGCAGTGACAGCAGCAGCGCCGGCAACGAAGGCAGCGATGGCAACGACGGTGACGCCCCCGCAGAACGTACCGATGCTGGTGACGACTGGGCACCGGCCGAACTGGACTGGAGCGCGGCCGGCAGCGGCGGCAGCTTCGACGATGACGACGACACCGGCAGCGCCGCCGAGCGCGTAGCCGAAACCGAAACACTGGCCGACCATCTGCTGTGGCAGCTGCATCTGTCGCATCTGTCCTCGCGTGATCGCAGTATCGGTGCCGCACTGATCGATGCGCTGGACGACGACGGTTACCTGCGCGAGCCGCTGGCCGGCATCGCCGAAACCCTGTTGCCGGCGATCCACGCCGACGAGGACGAGATCCTCGCCGTGCTGCATCGCATCCAGCGTTTCGATCCGGTCGGTGTGGCTGCACGCACGCTGGGCGAATGCCTGCTGCTGCAGCTGGATGTGCTGGCCGGTGACACGCCCGGCCTGGTGCTGGCGCGACAGATTGCCGCAGGCCCGCTGGAACGGCTGCCGCGCAGCGGCGTCGCCGGGCTGGCCCATGAACTGAAACAGCCCCTGGACGAGGTCGAGACGGCAGTCACCCTGCTGCGCTCGCTGGACCCGCGCCCGGGCACGCAGATCGCACCGCTGTCGCAGGACACCTACGTGGTGCCGGATGTGGTGGTGTGGCGGCAGAACGGCGTATGGCGCGCAGCGCTGGCCGCGCATGCCGGGCCGAAGGTGGTGATCCACCGCGGCTACGAACAGCTGATCCGACGTTGTGGCGACGCCGATGCCGGCTACCTGCGTGCCCAGCTGCAGGAAGCGCGCTGGCTGCTGAAAGGGCTGCAGCAGCGTGGCGAAACCCTGCTGCGGGTGGTACGCAGCCTGATCCTGCAGCAGGCCGGCTTCCTCGAATTCGGCGAGCAGGCGCTGCGTCCACTGACCCTGCGCGAGATCGCCACCGAGCTCGGCCTGCACGAATCCACGGTCTCGCGCGCGATCGCCCGCAAGCACGTGCGTACCCCGCGCGGCACCCTGCCGCTGCGCGCCTTCTTCGCCTCGGGCATCGATACCGAGGGCGGTGGCGAGGCGTCCAGCACGGCCATCCAGGCGATGATCCGGCGCCTGATCGACGACGAGAACCCACGCAAGCCGCTTTCTGACGCCAAGCTGGCTGACCTGCTCAAATCGTCGGGAATTCCAGTAGCGCGACGCACCGTGGCGAAGTATCGTGAAGCCATGAACATTTCCGCCTCGCACGAAAGGGTCAGAATCGCTTGACGCGCCGCCGCGCCCGGCGGAGAGGTTCATTGGCACATCCGAACACAGGAGAAACCCGATGCGCATCGAAACGTTTGGCAAAGATGTCGAAGTCACCCCGGCCCTGCAGTCCTATGTAGAGGAGAAGCTGGCCCGGATCGGCAAACACTTCGACCAGCACTGCGAAGCGCGGGTGACCCTCAAGCTGCAGAAGACCGAACACCACGTCGACGCCAGCCTCAACATTCCCGGCCAGACCCTGCACGCCGAGGCCAATGCCCAGACCATGTATGCCGCGATCGACCTGCTTGCGGACAAGCTTGACCGTCTGGTGATCAAGCACAAGGAGAAAAAACAGCAGCACGCACCGCTGCCGGTGGGCGACAATGGTGGCTGATCGCCACCGTTCCCCGCAGACATGCCCCTGACTGACCTCCTGGCGGCCGTGCAGACCCAGCTCTGCACGGCCACCGACCGCGACAGCGTCCTGCAGGCCGCCGCCGGGTTGCTGGCCTGCCGCCAGGCCAACGCCGAACAGATCTATCTGAACCTGTGCCAGCGCGAAGCGCTGGGCAGCACCGCGATCGGTCACGGCATCGCCATTCCCCACGGCCGCGCGCCAACCCTGGACCGCCCCCGCGGCGCCCTGCTGCGGTTGGCCACCCCGGTCGACTTCGGTGGCGACGAGCCGGTGGACCTGGTGTTCGCCATGGCCGTCCCCGCCCACTACACCCACCAGCACCTGATGCTGCTGTCCGAGCTGGCCGAGCTGTTTTCGGCGCCCGACATCCGCCAAGCCCTGCGCGAAGCGGGCGATGCCCGGGCGCTGCGCGAGGCGCTGGACATGACCCCACCTGCGAGTGCCGCATGAATACCAGCATCACCGCCCGTGAACTGTTCGAACAGCAGCGCGAGCGGCTGGGGCTGCGCTGGGCTGCCGGCAAGTCCGGCGAGAAGCGCGAGCTGGAGGCCGGCAACACGGTCTCGCGGCGTCCATCGCTGGCTGGTTATCTCAATGCGATCTACCCCAACAAGGTGCAGATCCTGGGCACCGAAGAGCTGTCCTGGCTGGATGCGCTGGAACCACGCCAGCGTTGGGAGACCATCGAAAAGATCATGCAGTCGCACCCGCTGGCGCTGGTGCTGACCCGCAACCAGGCCTGCCCGGAAGACCTGCGCGCCGCCGCGGATGAATCCGGCACGCCGCTGTGGCTGTCACCCAAGCGCGGCCACGAACTGCTCAACCATCTGTCCTACCACCTGGCCCGCACGCTGGCGCCGCGGGTCATCCTGCATGGCGTGTTCATGGAGATCTATTCCATCGGCGTGCTGATCACCGGCGAGGCCGGATCGGGCAAGAGCGAACTGGCGCTGGAGCTGCTCAGCCGCGGCCACCGCCTGGTCGCCGATGATGCGCCCGAATTCACCCAGATCGCGCCCGACGTGCTCGATGGCACCTGCCCCGAACTGCTGCAGGACCTGCTGGAAGTGCGCGGCCTGGGCGTGCTGAATGTGCGCGAGATGTTCGGCGACACGGCTGTAAAGAAGAACAAGTACCTTCGGCTGATCGTCCACCTGACCAAGCCGATGACCGAACCCACCCCGCATGGCTATGAGCGCCTGACCGGCGACTCGGGCACCCGCCATGTGCTGGACCTGGACGTTCCGCTGATCACCCTGCCGGTGATGCCTGGCCGCAACCTGGCCGTGCTGACCGAAGCCGCCACGCGCCTGCATATCCTGCGCACCAAGGGCATCGACCCGGCGGCGATGTTCATCGCCCGTCACAGCAACCTGCTGGAACGGCGAACGCCCTGATTCCCCTGTCCCCCGAAGAGCCTGTCCATGAGCACCGCAACCCCCTCCGCCCCGACCCTGATCATCGTCAGCGGCCTGTCCGGCTCGGGTAAATCCGTCGCCCTGAAGACCTTCGAGGACCAGGACTACTACTGCTCGGACAACCTGCCGATCAATCTGCTGCCCGACTTCGTGCGCAGTCTGCTGGCCAACCACGACGGCAGCGCACCACGCCGCCTTGCCGTAGGCATCGACGTGCGCGGCCAGGCCGACCTGAGCCAGCTGGGCGACTGGCGGCAGCTGGCCACCGATGCCGGCGTGGAAGTGAAGGTGCTGTTCTTCGAGGCCAGCGACGAGGCCGTGCTCAAACGCTACGCCGACACCCGCCGCCGCCATCCACTGAGCCAGCTGGGCCTGTCGCTGCCCGAAGCGATCGCGCGTGAGCGTGAATTGACCGCACCGCTGCGCCGCGAGGCCGATGCGGTGATCGATACCAGCAATCTCAACGTGCATCAGCTGCGGCGGCGGATCATCACCGAGTTCACGATGGACCATGCCACCGGCCTGTCGCTGCTGTTCGAATCGTTCGCCTACAAGCGCGGCGTGCCGGCCGAGGCTGACTTCGTGTTCGATGCGCGGGTGCTGCCCAATCCACACTGGGACCCGGATCTGCGTGCGCTGAGTGGCCGCGAACCGGGCGTGCGCGACTACCTGGAAGCGCAGCCGGACGTGCAGCGCTACCTGACCCAGCTGATGGATTTCCTCGATACCTGGCTGCCGAAGCTGGGGGATGGCACCCGCAGCTATGTGACCGTGGCCTTCGGCTGCACCGGCGGCAAGCACCGTTCGGTGTTCCTGGCCGAGCGCCTGGCCCGGCATGCCCGCGAGATGGGCTGGGAAGACGTGGCGACCTACCACCGCGAACAGGATTGAGGGGGTCGGCCGGGCTGCGCCCGGCACCCGCGGGTAGTGCCGGCCGCTGGCCGGCAACAGCAAAAGCAAAAGCGGCATTCCCTGGGATGGCGAGGCGGTGTGCTGTTGGTGGGTGTCGACCTTGGTCGACACAGTAGATCCACGCCATGCGTGGATGAATCCCGGTCAGGCATCGAAAAACGGATGGGGTCGGATCCTTTTCCAACGGAAATGGGCTCCGACCCGAGCAACACTGAATACGGGACACAGTGCCCCTCATCTGCTGCTATCGCCAATTCACCTTGACCTGTTAACGTGCAGTAATGACCTGTGGCATTCTCCTCGTAACACATCCCGGGGTCGGGACCGCCCTGCTAGACGTGGCGACCCGGCTCCTGCGGCAATTGCCGCTGAAAACCGAAGCTTTCGAAGTACCGTTCGACGCAGACCTGGACGCCCTGCTCCCGCTCGCCTCAGCCGCTCTGCGGCGGGTCGACAATGGTGAAGGCGTGCTGATCCTGACCGACCTGTACGGCGCCAGCCCCGCCAACCTTGCCGGGCAGCTGGCCCGGCTGGGGACCCCGGTTCGCCGGGTGTCGGCGCTGAGCCTGCCGATGTTGCTGCGGGTGATGAATTATCCGGAACAGGGACTGGATCAACTGCCCGCCACAGCCGCGGCGGGTACCCGTAATGGAGCGATAGTCGACGATGCTTGAACGAGAACTCACCGTGAGCAACCGCCTGGGCCTGCACGCCCGGGCCACCGCCAAGCTGGTGCAGACCCTGGCGCCGTTCCGCTGCAACGTGACCATGGCCGCCAAGGGCCGTGAGATCAACGCCAAGAGCATCATGGGCGTGATGCTGCTGGCCGCCGGCCAGGGCACCCCGGTCACGGTGCGCATCAACGGCGAGGACGAAGCCGCCGCGATGGAAGCGGTGGTCGGCCTGTTCGAACGCCGCTTCGACGAGGACAGCTGAGCGTGCCACGCGCGCGCGCCGGCCAGGTCCCTTCCGGCCAGCGGCCGGTACAGCTGCTGGCCGGGCACGGTGCTGCCCGTGGCGCGGCGATGGGCCGGGCGCGGGTGCGCCTGCCACATGCGCTGGAAGTGGCCGAGCAGCGCGTCGCCGCCCATCAGGTCGAGGCCGAGCTGGCCCGCCTGCACCGCGCGGTGGATGCCGCGCGCACGGAAATGCACGAACTGCGGCAGCGCCTGCATGGCGCCCTGAACCAGGAGGTGGGCGAGTTCCTCGACCTGCATGCCCTGCTGCTGGACGACCCCGAGCTGTTGTTCGGGCTGGACGAGCTGATCCGCAGCGGCCCGTACAGCGCCGGCTATGCGCTGCGCCTGCAGCGTGACCGCTTGGCCAAGGTCTTCGATGGCATGGACGATGCCTATCTGAAGAGCCGCATGGACGACCTCGACCATGTGATCGGCCGCATCCACGCCTTCCTGCAGCCCGAACGCCCGCCGGTGATGAAAGGCCTGGCCGGTGAAATCCTGGTCTGCGACAACATCGCGCCCTCCGAGCTTGCCCAGTTGCAGGCGCAGGGCGTGGTCGGCATCGTCACCGCCGCCGGCAGCGCGCTGTCGCACAGTGCGATCCTGGCGCGCAGCCTGCACCTGCCCTTGATCGTCAACGTGCCGCAGCTACTCAGCCGCATCGCCGATGGCGACGTGCTGATCATCGATGGCGCCGACGGCAGCATCACCGCCAACCCGCAGGCCGACAACCTGCGCGACTACCGCGCGCGCCTGAAAGAACATGCGCGCGAGCAGCGCGAGCTCGGCCGCCTGCGCAGCAAACCCAGCCGTACCCGCGACCAGGTCGACATCGCCCTGCTGGCCAATGCCGAATCGCTGGAGGACGTCACCCAGGCGCATGCGCTGGGCGCGCAGGGGCTGGGCCTGTACCGCACCGAATTCCTGTTCCTGCAGCGCAACGAGCTGCCGGACGAAGAAGAACAGTTCCAGACCTACCGCGATGCCGCGTTGGGCATGAGCGGGCGACCGGTCACCATCCGCACGCTCGATCTGGGCGCGGACAAGGCCGACCGCACCGGCCTGACCCTGAGCAACGAAGAAAACCCGGCCCTGGGACTGCGCGGCGTACGCCTGTCGCTGGCACGGCCCAAGGTGGCCGACACCCAGCTGCGCGCGATCCTGCGCGCCTCGGCCTACGGCAAGCTGCGCGTGCTGGTGCCGATGGTCAGCACCCGCGAGGAACTGCTGGCGGTGCGCCGGCGCATGCTCAAGCTGACCGAACAGCTGCGCAGCGAAGGCCACATGGTGTCCGACCATGTGCCGCTGGGGGCGATGATCGAGGTGCCCGCTGCGGCGTTGGCGCTGGAGAGCTTCATCGACCTGGTCGACTTCCTGTCGATCGGCACCAACGACCTGGTGCAGTACCTGCTGGCCGCCGACCGCAACAACGAGGCACTGGGCGAGCTGTATTCGCCGCTGCATCCGGCCGTGCTGCGGTTGCTGCAGATGGTGATCGAGACCGGCGCGCGGCATCGCATTCCGGTGGCGGTCTGCGGTGAGATGGCCGGTGATGCACGGATGACTCCGCTGCTGCTGGCGCTGGGCCTGAGCGAATTCAGCCTGCACCCCGGCACACTGCTGGAGGTGCGCCGCGCGATCCGCGAGGCCGACCTGGCCGCGCTGCGCGCGCGCGCACCGAAGCTGCTGGCCGCACGCGACCGCCGCGCGATCGAGCGCTGGCTGGCGCTGGTGGCGGATACGCCCTGAGCGCCAAGGGTAGTGGCGGGGGCCGGGGGGGCCCCCCGCTGGCCACAGGGGGGGGGCGGGACGGGGCCCCCGCCCCGC